>JBQCFU010000515.1:0-7740 GCA_051958775.1 Pseudolabrys sp. | reverse complement strand
TCTCGACATCGTCGTTCACTCCGCGCAGCAGCACCGTCTGGCTCACCATCGGAATGCCGGCGTCGATCAACCGCGCACAGGCCGCACGTGCCGCCGGCGTCAGTTCGCGCGGATGGTTTGCATGCAGGCCGACATAGACCGCGATGCGCGGCATCGCCGCTTTCAGCGCATCGACCATGGCTTGCGTGATCGCCGCCGGATCGGCGATTGGCAGCCGCGTGTGAATGCGAACGATCTTCACATGCGGGATTGCCGCGAGCGCGGTCATCACCTCCTGCAGCCGGCGTGGCGAGATCACCAGCGGATCGCCTCCGGTGAGGATTACCTCCCAGATCGCCGGCGTCGCGCGGATATAATCCAGCGCGCGCTCGAGCTTGTCGGATGACAGCGCATTCGGCTTGCCCGGCCCGACCATTTCGCGGCGGAAGCAGAACCGGCAATAGACGGCGCAGACATGCACCAGCTTGAGCAGCACGCGGTCCGGGTAGCGATGGACGACGCCCTCGACCGGCATATGCGCGGTGTCGCCGATCGGATCGGCAAGTTCATGCGGCTGCACATCAAGCTCGGCCACATCGGGCACGAACTGGCGCGCAATCGGATCGGCTGGCTCATCGCGATCGATCAGCGCTGCCAGCGCCGGCGGAATGGCGACGGCGTAACGCTCGCTCACGCGATCCAGCACAGCAGCAGAATCCGGAGGCACGAGGCCTGCCGCGATCAGGTCGTCGGTGGTTCGGAGGGTCGTATCAGCCATTGGTCCATGTCCGGGCGCCGTTATTCACGGTTCGGCGACCGGGGTCCACATCACCTGTTCGATATGCGGCGCGCCGGTCGCGAGCAGCACCAGCCGGTCGAAACCGAGCGCGATCCCTGCCGCCGCCGGCATCTGCGCCAGCGCCCGCAGAAAATCCTCGTCGAGCGGATAGCGTTCCCCGTAAACGCGCTCCTTCTCGTCCATGTCCGCGGCAAAACGGCGGCGCTGCTCGTCGACGTCGGTCAGTTCACCGAAGGCGTTGGCGAGTTCGACGCCGCACACGTAAAGCTCGAAGCGTTCCGAGAGTTGTGGTGCGTCGGCGCGCGGCCGCGCCAGCGCCGCCAGCGGCAGCGGATAGTCGCAAAGGATCACCGGTGCGCCGTGCCCGAGCTGCGGCTCGATCCGCTCCACCAGAATCTTGCTGAAGATGTCGCCCCAGCGGTCGTCGGCGGCGACCGCGATGCCGGCCGCCGTCGCCGCGGCCGCCAGCCGGGCGTCATTGCCCTCCACGCCATCAAGCGTCGCCATCAGATCGATCCCGGCATAGCGCGAGACCGCCTCGGGAACGCCAAGCCGCACCGGCACCGCGAACGGATCGCAGGTCCTACCTCGCCAGGTGAACTGCGTGATGCCGGCCGCTCGCGCCGTCTCCGCCAGCAAGGCGGCGCAGTCTTCCATCAGCACCGGATAGGTGTCGGCCCCGGCCCGGTACCATTCCAGCATGGTGAATTCCGGGTGGTGCAGCGGTCCCCGCTCCCGGTTGCGCCAGACCCGGGCGAACTCGAAAATCCGCTCCTCGCCGGCCGCCAGCAGCTTCTTGCACGCGAATTCGGGCGAAGTCCGCAGATAATAGGGATGCGGAAGGCTCGCCGGATCGATCAGATCGGTCCGGAAGGCATGGAGATGGGTTTCGTTGCCCGGCGAACGCTGGAGCGCTGCCGTCTCCACCTCGGCGAAATCCCGGGCCAGCAGCCATTGCCGGATCGCCTCGCGGATTCGGCCCCGGGTGCGCAGCAGCGGTCGCCGGTCGGCATGAAAGCCGGGGTTCCACCAGTCCGAGGGGGTATCGGTCATGCGGCTTGAGGGCCAAAAAACTGGCCGGAAGCTCTGGCCTTCCGCCGCATTATCAGTATTTTGCGCGCCGACAGCGCCATTTTGGCCAAACCGCTATCCAAGGATCTTTCCGTGAAAGTCATCGCCAGTTCCCTGCGCAAGGGCAATATCGTCGATCTCGACGGCAAGCTGTACGTGGTCCTGACCGCCGAAAGCATCCATCCCGGCAAGGGCACCCCGGTCACCCAGCTCGATATGCGCCGGATCAGCGACGGCGTGAAGACCTCGCAGCGCTACAAGACCACCGATCAGGTCGAGCGCGCCCACGTCGAAGAGCGGACCTACCAGTTCCTCTACAAGGACGGTGACGGCTTCCACTTCATGAACCCGGAAGACTACGAGCAGCTCACCGTGCAGAGCGACGTGATCGGCGATGCCGAGGCATATCTGCAGGAGAGCATGATGGTGAAGCTCTCGGTCCACGAAGGCTCCGCCGTCTCGATCGAAATCCCGCAACGCGCGACTCTCGAAGTGGTCGAGACCGAGCCGGCGATGAAGGGCCAGACCGCTTCGGGTTCGTTCAAGCCCGCGATCCTGTCGAACGGCGTGCGCACCATGGTGCCGCAGCACATCGTCACCGGGACGCGTATCGTCGTGATGACGGTCGACGGCTCCTACGTCGAACGCGCCAAGGACTAACGTCCTCCCGTGGCCGGCGCATGACGTGTCCGGCCCTCACTTACGCGCCGGAGGTCCGCATGCGATCCGGCTGTGTTGCCACCGCCCTCCTCGCCGCCGTCGTCTGGACGGCGGCAACCGCGGCGCATGCGGGCGAGATGCTCCCGCCGCAAACCAGCACCGCGACCGTCGATTGGGACGCAGCGGCCAATGCCGTCCCCGATCGCAACGGCGCCAGCGCCGCGGACGTTTTCGCCCGGCTCAATGCACGCATGGCGCACCGTTTCCCGGACATCGCCAAGAGCACCGTGCCGGTCCTGCTGCCGGTCGATCCGCCCGCGCAGGACGCGGCCTCGGCTGACATCACCTTCGGCAGCTTCAGGCCGTCGGATTTCTTCCTGCCGGGCCCTGCGGGCTACCACGCCTCGTTCTTCCTCAAGGAAGGCTCGGGCCTGTCGATCCGCTATCAGCGCCCGGTCGAGATCGAAATGTCCGGCGCGGCGTTCGTCTATGACCTCGACGGGCCGAACATCGCGCAATCGGAGACGACGCCGAAAGGGTTTGATGACATTCCCGGCCTGCGGCGCATCCTGCGCGAAGCGCATGTGCGCTACGCCTTCGAACGGTTCGGCGTGCCCTATGTGGTGTCGATCCAATGCTTCGACGGACGCGTGACACCGCGGCGTCTGTCCTGCCGTGACGCCGACACGATCGCCACGCGCTTCGTGAAAAGCCTGCAGGTCGCGGGCGGAACGCCGGGCCCGTCAGCGAAACCGCCGATGCTCGACCTGACGCGGCCGCAGACCGTGTCGCAGAACTTCACCTACTTGCCGCCCGGACAATTGATCGCGAACTCCGGTTACCGCAGCCATAGCGGACGCACCGACTATCACGTCTATGCGCAGATCCGGTTTCCGCTGGCGCAGGCGCCGGCTTTCGCCAAGTCGCAGTCGTTCAATCCGTGGGGCGATTGTTACAAGACCGGCCGCGTCGGCCGGATGGATCACAAGGGCGCACCCTATCGCTGCAAGCGCAACGACAAGCCGCTGGTGTTCGACGAATCCGCGCCGGAGAACTTCTCGTATCCGTGGCGCGACAATTTCTGCGAAGCGCGCGACACGCAGGTCGGCCAGTGTCCCGGCGGTGTCGGCCATCAGGGACAGGACATCCGGCCTGCCAACTGCGTGCTGAAGAACGATCGCGCCGACCGGTGCGAGCCCTACTTCCACGATGTCGTCGCGGCGCGTGACGGCATGATCCTGCGCAATCCGAAGCACTATACGGTCTACGAGACCGCCTTCGTCGTCACCAATACCGAAACCGAGAATGTGCGGCTCCGTTACCTGCATATGGATCCGCGCCATATGGACACCGACAACATCTTCAGCGGCCGGCGCGTGCGTCAGGGCGAAGTGATCGGCAAGGTCGGCAATTTCTACAAGCGCGAACGCGGCACCAGTTACCACCTGCATTTCGACACCCAGGTTTTCACGCGAGACGGCTGGGTCTGGGTCAATCCGTATATGACGCTGGTCGCCGCCTATGAGCGGCTGATCGGCGCGCGCGGCACCGAAGTCGAGCGCGACAGTGTCGGCCCCGCTGTGTCGCCACAGGTGGTGCCGGAGCAACTGATCGAACAGCAGGCCTCGGCGAAGCCGAAAGCCAAATCGCAAGCGAAGTCCAAAGCCAAGACGGGCAAAGGTAAAGCCTCACGCAAGGCGGCGCATAAAGGGCACGCCAAACGCGGCAAGCGCCACCGCTAACCATTGCTGCAAAAGGCCGCTGCTGGAACTACCGGCACCGCTTTCGACCGCGATGGCACGGCGATAAACTCGCCGCATGAATCACATCGATGACCGCCGGCGCCGCAGCTTCCTCGAAGGCTCCCTGACCCGCCGCCAAGGTTTGATCGGTGCCGCCACCGCGGCACTGTCAGGCATGCTGCCGGGCGAGGCGTCGGCACAATCCGCCGCCTTCAGTTGGTGGGTCGAGAACTTCCGCGATCGCGCGGTCCGGCGCGGCATTTCCGAAGCGACCTACAACCGGGTGATGAACGGGCTGAAGCCCGACACGTCGGTCTACGAGCAATATCGCCGCCAGCCGGAATTCACCGAGTCGATGTGGCAATACATCAAACGGCGCTGCTACGGCTTCCGCGTGATGACCGGCAAGGAGCGTGCCAAGGAACACGCCGCCCTGCTCGGCCGGATCGAGCGTGACTACGGCGTCGATCGCTACGTCATGCTCGGCCTGTGGGGGATGGAATCCTCGTTCGGCGACGTGATCGACAATCCGAAATATATGCGCCCGGTGATCCCTGCACTGGCGGCGCTCGCTTATGGCGAGCCGCGGCGGCGCGCTTACTGGGAAGCCGAACTGCTCAACGCGCTGACGATCGTCGATCGCGGCTGGTCGACGCCGCGTGAGATGATCGGCTCCTGGGCCGGCGCCATGGGGCACACCCAATGGATGCCGGAGGTCTGGCTCAAGATCGGCGTCGACTACAATCGCGACGGAAAGATCACGCCGTTCGAGCTGGGAGACGCCTTCGCCGGCACCGCGCGCTATCTGGTGGAGCGCGGCAACTATCGCCGCGGCGAAAGCTGGGGTTGCGAGGTGCGCCTCAACGGCGCGTCGTCACGGCTCGCTGACAACCGTACGCGGCGCACCTATGCGCAATGGCAGGCGCTCGGCATCGTCCGCGCCGACGGCAAAGCCTTCGATCATCCCGGCCATCATGTGAAGCTGTGGCTACCGCAGGCCGGTGGCCCCGCTTTCCTGCTCGGGCAGAACTTCCTCGCGGTGCGGTCGTACAATCCGTCGTCGAACTACACGCTCGCGCTGCTGCATCTCGGCGATCTGGTGCGCGGCGATCCGCCGTTCCGGCAACAGTTTCCGGGCGGCGAGCGCGCGCCGACGCTCGATGAGGTCAAGGAGATGCAGACCAAGCTCACCGCGCTCGGCTTCGACACGCAGGGCAATGACGGCCGCATCGGCAGCGACACCATGAAGGCGATCAAGGCGTTCCAGCAGAAGGTCGGCATGGAGCCGGCCGATGGCTATGCCGGTCTGAAGGTGCTCGCGCGCATCCGGCAGATGCGCTGAAGAATATTTCCCGAAATCGCTTCAGGCGCGCCGGTCATTGATATCCTGGCCGGCGATCCACTCGCGCAGAAAATCGATGAATAGCCGCACGCGGCGCGGCACGCTCGCACCACGCGGATAGACTGCGAACAACGGTCGCCGCGGCGGCAGATAGCGCGGCAGAACTTTCACAAGCTCCCCACTCGCCAGATCGTCAGCGATAACGTAACGCGGCACCAGTGCGATGCCGAGCCCGGCCCCCGCCGCCTTGCGCAACGCAAGCGCACTGTTCGACGCGAATGTGCCGTTGACCTTGACGGTGACACCGCGCCCCGCGTGGCGCCCGCTGGCGGACTCGAACCGCCACAGCCGGTCATTCGGCATCACATTGGAATGCAGCAGGCAGCGATGCGTCGCGAGTTGTTCGGGACGCGACGGCTTTCCGGCCTCCTCCAGATAGGCCGGGGACGCGCAGACCACCCAGTCGAGCATCGCGATCTCGTCTTCGATCAAGGATGATGTCCGCATCGATGAGATGCGCAAGGCCAGATCGAGGCCGCGCTCGACGAATTCATAAGGACGGCGAAACGACACATCCTCAAGGCTGAGCGACACATTGAGCTTCGGCTGCGCCACCGCGAAAGCCACCACCGCATCGGCCAGATGCAGCGAGCCGAACGACTTCGGCGCAACGACGCGCAGCGTGCCGGTCGCCTCCTCTGGCGCGCGCGCTACCTGCCGCTCGCCCTGCTCGATATCGGCGAACACCTTGTCGCAGAAGGCGAGATAGGCGCGACCCTCATCGGTGAGATTGACCGAGCGCGTCGAGCGGTTGAGCAGCCGCACGCCGAGCCGCCGCTCCAGTTCGCCCACGTGCCGCGACACCAGCGCGCGCGAAAGTCCAAGCTGATTGCCGGCGATGGTGAAGCTTCCCGCCCGCACCACGCGGACGAAACTCTCCATGGTGCGGAAGCGATCCATCAGCGTTTAATTGTCAAATCTGCTGCAACAATAGCTTTCACATTAAGTGGCTTTAGCGATCAAATGTCAAAGTCTATGATCCCGGTCAAAGTCAAAGCCGGCGCTCTGCCGGTCGACCAGGGAGAGCGCCGTTGCCGTCTGCCGCCAAACCATCCGAAACCATCGAGCAGCCGGTTGCAGCCGGTATCAACGCGCCGCAGTTCGGCAGCGACGTGGTGGCCGACGCGCTGCGCGCGCTCGACATCCCGTATATCGCGCTCAACCCCGGCGCGAGCTATCGCGGCCTGCACGACAGTCTGGTGAACTATCTCGGCAATGCGGCTCCGCAGATGCTGCTGTGCCTGCACGAGGAGTCGGCGGTCGCGATCGCGCACGGCTATGCCAAGGTCACCGGCAAGGCGATGGCCGCATGCGTCCATTCCAATGTCGGGCTGATGCACGGCACCATGGCGGTGTTCAACGCCTGGTGCGACCGCATGCCGGTGCTGCTGATTGGTGCGACCGGCCCAGTCGATGCCGCCAAGCGCCGGCCGTGGATCGACTGGATCCACACCGCGCGTGATCAGGGCGCGCTGGTGCGCGGCTATACCAAGTGGGACGATCAACCCGCCTCGCCTGCCGCCGCCCGCGAAGCGCTGCTGCGCGGCGCATGGATCGCCAACACCGCCCCGCGCGGGCCGGTCTACATCAACCTCGATGCCGAGATGCAGGAGGCACGCCTGCCGGCGCCCGTGCCGACACAACCGGCGCAGCGCTACATGCCCGAGGTCACGCAGGCCGCCCCTGCCGCGCTGGTGAAACAGGCTGCAGACCGGCTCGCCGCCGCGAAGCATCCGGTGATCCTCGCCGGGCGCTGCTCGCGCAGCGAGGCCGCGTGGCAGGAGCGTATCGCGCTTGCAGAGCGTCTCGGCGCGCACGTCGTCACCGATCTGAAGATTGCCGCCTCGTTCCCGACCGATCACCCACTGCATGTCGGTGCGCCCGGCACCATCGCACCGGTGCCGGAAGCAGCCGAAGCCCTGCGGCAGGCCGATGTGATCCTGAGCCTCGACTGGCTCGATCTCGCCGGCACGCTGAAACATGCCGGCGACGTGAAGGCCGAGATCATCCAGGTCTCCGTCGACCATCAACTCCACAACGGCTGGAGCATGGACTATCAGGCGCTCCCCGCCATCGACCTGATGCTC
>JBQCFU010000514.1:0-3658 GCA_051958775.1 Pseudolabrys sp. | reverse complement strand
CGAAGGTGCCGCGCATCATCACTTCATGGTTGCCGCGGCGCGTGCCGTACTGGTTGAAGTCGGCCGGGCGCACCTGGTGCTCCGACAGATACTGACCGGCGGGCGAGGTAAGCTTGATCGAACCGGCCGGCGAGATGTGGTCGGTGGTGATCTTGTCGCCGAACATGGCGAGGATGCGCGCGTCCACGATATCGGTCGTGGGCTCCGGCTCCATCTTCATGCCTTCAAAATACGGCGGGTGCTGCACATAAGTGGAGCCCATGTTCCACTTGTAAGTGTCGCTGCCGGTCGTATTGATCTTGCGCCAGTTGGTGTCGCCCTTGAATACGTCGGCGTACTTCTTCTTGAAGATCGCCGAGGTGACGTATTTCTTGATGAAGGCGTTGATCTCCTTGGTCGTCGGCCAGACGTCCTTGAGATAGACGGGTTTGCCGTCCTTGCCGGTGCCGAGCGGCTCCTCGTCGAGGTTCTTGGTCACGCTGCCCGCGAGCGCATAGGCGACGACGAGCGGCGGCGAGGCGAGATAGTTCGCCTGCACGTCCGGCGAGACGCGGCCTTCGAAGTTGCGGTTGCCCGACAGAACAGCAGCAGCGACGATGCCGTTGTCATTGATGGTCTTGGAAATCTCTTCCGGCAACGGGCCGGAATTGCCGATGCAGGTGGTGCAGCCGAAACCGACGAGGTTGAAGCCGACCGCGTCGAGATCCTTCTGCAGACCGGAGTTCGACAGATATTCCGCGACGACCTGCGAACCCGGCGCGAGCGAGGTCTTGACCCACGGCTTCGCCTTCAGGCCCTTGGCCGCCGCCTTGCGCGCCAGCAAGCCGGCCGCGATCAGCACGCTCGGATTCGAGGTGTTGGTGCAGGAGGTGATCGCCGCGATCACCACGTCGCCGTGGCCGAGATCGTCCTTGCGGCCTTCAACCGCGAAGCGCTGATCGTGACCGTCCGGCTTCTTGTATTCGTTGGTCAGCGCGGTGTCGAAACCGCTCGCCACCGTTTCCAGCGCAAGACGGCCTTCCGGACGCTTCGGACCGGCCATCGACGGCTGCACATCCTCGAGCTTGAGCGCGAGGGTCTGGGTGAACACCGGGTCCTTCGAGAGCGAGGTGCGGAACAGGCCCTGGGCCTTGGCGTATTTCTCCACCAGCGCAACGCGCGCCGCGGCACGGCCCGAGGTCTTCAGATAATCGAGCGCAGCCTTGTCGACCGGGAAGAAGCCGCAGGTCGCGCCATATTCCGGCGCCATGTTGCCGATCGTCGCCTTGTCGGCCACCGACAGATGGTCGAGGCCGGGGCCGTAGAACTCGACGAACTTGCCGACCACGCCGAGCTTGCGCAGCATCTGCGTGACGGTGAGCACCAGGTCGGTCGAGGTGACGCCTTCCTTCAGCTTGCCCTTGAGCTTGAAGCCGACCACGTCGGGCATCAGCATCGACAGCGGCTGGCCGAGCATGCAGGCTTCCGCCTCGATGCCGCCGACGCCCCAGCCGAGCACGGCGAGGCCGTTGACCATGGTGGTGTGCGAGTCGGTGCCGACCAGCGAATCCGGATAGGCCACTTCAAACACGCCGGTCTTCTTGCCGACCGTCATCTTCTCCTTCTTGGTCCAGACGGTCTGGGCCAGATATTCGAGATTGACCTGGTGGCAGATGCCGGTGCCGGGCGGCACCACCGAGAAGTTCGAGAACGCCTTCTGTCCCCACTTCAGGAACTCGTAGCGCTCCTGGTTCTGCTTGTATTCTTCCTGGACGTTCTTCGCGAAAGCCTTGTTGTCACCGAAGAAGTTGACGATCACCGAGTGGTCGATGACGAGATCGACCGGCACCAGCGGATTGATCTTCTCGGCGTCGCCGCCGAGATCCTTCATGGCGTTGCGCATGGCGGCGAGATCGACCACGGCGGGGACGCCGGTGAAGTCCTGCATCAGCACGCGCGCCGGGCGGAAGGCGATTTCGTGCTCGAGGGACTTCTTGCGCGCCCATTTCGAGAACGCGACGATGTCCTCCTTCTTGACCGAACGCCCATCCTCGTTGCGCAGGAGGTTCTCCAGCAGCACCTTCATCGAGAACGGCAGGCGGGAAATGCCCTTGAGGCCGTTTTTCTCGGCGGTCGGCAGGCTGTAATAGGCGTAGGTCTTGCTACCGACCTTGAGGGTCTTGCAGCAGCGGAAGCTATCGAGCGACGTCATGGGATAAATCCTGGGTTCGGTTGCATACCCGGGCGGCGGAAAGGTCGTCCAAGCTGTTGCCAAAGCTGATGGTTTAAGGCTCTGACATCTGCCCGCTGAGCGGCATCGGGACCGGTGGCGCCGCGAACGCCCGGCTTATAAGGTCTTTTCATTCCGGACGCCATATCGCCTCGCCCTATCAACATGATGCGCCGCTTTTCAGAACAGCTATCGACAGCGATTTCGCGCCCGCCATGCGCCACCGCGTGGCGCGTACCGGCGCCATGCGCGGCCGCATGGTTCATATGCGCCGCGAGCGGGCGCCACTGATGCGGCTCACGGGCGACAATCTGTCCTGCCGGCGTGGCGGCCGCATGGTGTTCACCGGCGTGAGCGTTATGGTCGCGGCTGGCGAAGCGCTGCTGGTGACCGGCCGCAACGGTGCCGGCAAATCGACCCTGCTGCGGCTGCTGGCCGGACTGCTGCCCGTGGCCGGCGGCCGTTTCGGCTGCGACGGCGGCGATCCGGAGCGCAGCGTCGGCGAACAGGCCCATTATGTCGGGCATCTCGATACTCTGAAGCCGGGCCTCTCGGTGCGCGACAATCTGGCGTTCTGGAGCACCTGGTTCGGCGGAGCGGACGGCCAGATCGATTCCGCGCTCGCGGCGCTGGCCCTCGACAGCCTCGCCGACCTCCCCGCCGCTTACCTCTCGGCCGGACAGCGCCGCCGGCTGGCTTTGGCCCGGCTCGTCGCCGTGCACCGGCCGATCTGGCTGCTCGACGAGCCGACCGCCGCGCTCGACGTCACCGCGCAGGCAGCGCTGGCGCAACTGATGCGCGATCATCTCTCCGGCGGCGGACTGATCGTCGCGGCGACCCACGGCCCGATCGGCCTCGATGCGACCCGCGAGTTGCGGATCGGCGCGGCGGCGGAGGTGGCCGCATGAACGCGCTCGCCGCCCTTTACTGGCGCGATCTGCGCCTCGCCGTGCGCGCCGGTGGCGGCGCGGCGATCGCCGCCCTGTTCTTCCTGATCGTCGTCGCGCTGGTGCCGTTCGCGGTCGGCCCAGATATCGCGCTGCTGTCGCGCCACGGTCCGGCGATCCTCTGGCTCGGCGCGCTGCTGGCGAGCCTGCTGACACTCGACCGGCTGATCGCCGTCGACGCCGAGGACGGATCGCTCGATCTCCTGATGATGACGCCGATACCGCTGGAGGCCGCGCTCGCCGCCAAGGCGCTGGCGCACTGGACCAGCACCTGCCTGCCGCTGGTGATCCTGTCGCCGGTGCTGGCGCTGCTGCTCAATGTGGAGTTCTCCGCGATGCCGGCAATTGCGCTGACGCTCGCCGCCGGCACGCCGGCGCTGACCTTCATCGGCTTGATCGGCGCGGCGCTGTCGGTCGCGCTCCGTCGCGGCGGCGTGCTGCTCGCCGTGCTGGTCCTGCCGTTCACGATCCCGGTGCTGATCTTCGGCGTCGCCGCCGCCAA
>JBQCFU010000513.1:0-5238 GCA_051958775.1 Pseudolabrys sp. | reverse complement strand
CGGCTTCGGCGCGCCGGCGCGGCAGACCGCATTGAATCCGGATCAGGCGCTGTCCCACGCTCTCGCGCAGACGCCCGATGCCAAGCCGGCGGCGCTGTTCCTTGCGACCGGCAAGGCCGGCGAAGCGCCGGTCTGGCGCATCCAGTTGCGCGATACCCAGGGCGATACCAAAACCATGCTGGTCGATGATCGCACCGGCACGGCCACGCCGGTCGTCGTCCAATCCGGCGACAAGGTTTCGCAATGGATCCGCTGGATCCATGAGGGCAGCCATTCCGGGCCGGTCTGGAAGCTGATCGTGCTGCTGTGCGGCGTACTGCCGCCACTCTTCACCGTTACAGGCATCATCATGTGGCTGCAGCGGCGCCAGCGCCGCGCGACCCTGACACGCTTGCGTCCGGCTGAATAATCCCACTGCTGCCAACCCAGCAGGGACAACGAGAACTGACGTCGAGGAGTTTGAAAATGGCGTGCGGAGCAAAGACAAGAAACGGGAACGCGCGGCAGCTTGCCTATCGCACACTCGCGGGCGCGGCGATAACGATCGTTCTCGTCACCGCAGCGGTTGGCCAGACAGCGCCGGGCGCCACCACCTCGCCTGCACCTGTTGCGCCGCCCGCTGCGACGAGCCCTACACCATCGGCAACGTCTCCGAGCCTGCCGTCGCAACTGCCTTCCCAATTGCCCTCGACGCTGCAACCGTCGCCCGCATCCTCTACCGCTGCGACGCCGTCGGCGGCAGCGCCGACGACAGCAGCGCCGGGTGCCACGTCACCAAGTGCGGCATCGAATGCGACACCCGCACCGTCGGCACCTGCGCCGGGGGAAGCCGCCGCGCCCGTATCGCCGTCGCTCGTTCCGTCCCATGTCGAAGCCGCTTTGCCGCGCGACCTCAGCCCTTGGGGCATGTTCATGCAGGCGGACATCGTCGTGAAGCTGGTCATGATCGGCCTTGCTTTCGCGTCGGTGCTGACCTGGACCATCTGGCTCGCCAAGGTGTTCGAACTGCTGGCCGCACGCCGCCGTCTCAAGATCTCGCTCGATATTCTCGCCAATGCGCGATCGCTCGCCGATTGCCGGGCACGGCTGAAGCCCAATCACGCGGCGGCACCGCTGGTGCGCGCAGCAGAAACGGAATTGCAGCTCTCCGCCGACGCGATCGAGCCGGCCGGCGTCAAGGAACGCCTCGCGTCGCGGCTGTCGCAACTGCAGACCAGCGCCACGCGCCGCATCAATCGCGGCACCGGCCTGCTCGCCACGATCGGCGCGACCGCGCCGTTCGTCGGCCTGTTCGGCACTGTCTGGGGCATCATGAACAGCTTCATCGGCATTTCCAAATCGCAGACGACCAACCTCGCGGTGGTCGCGCCCGGCATCGCCGAAGCGCTGCTGGCGACCGCGCTTGGCCTCGTCGCCGCGATCCCGGCCGTCGTGCTCTACAACATGTTCTCGCGCTGGATCGCCGGCTACCGCGTGCTCTATGCCGAGGCGTCGAACGAAGTGGAACGTCTCGTCAGCCGCGATCTCGACCGTGCAGGGCACAACAGCCACACGCTGCATGTGCGCGGCATGGCCGCCGAATAAGTAGGCCACGTATCGGGTGATTTGACATGAGCGCACGTCTCGACCACGGCGACGACGATCTTGCGGAAGTCCACGAGATCAACGTCACTCCGTTCATCGACGTCATTCTGGTGTTGCTGATCATCTTCATGATCGCCGCGCCGCTGGCAACCGTCGATGTCGCCGTCGATCTGCCGTCATCCAACGCGCAGCAACAGCAGCGCCCGGACAAGCCGATCTATCTGACGCTGAAATCCGATCTCAGTCTCATGCTCGGCAACGATCAGACCGTGCCGCGCCCGGCCCTGGCAAGCACGTTGGAGCAGGCGACCCATGGCGACCGCGAACAGCGGCTGTTCCTGCGTGCCGACCGGGCCGTTCCCTACGGCGAACTGATGACCCTGATGAACGATCTGCGCAGCGCCGGCTATCTCAAAATCGCGCTGGTCGGCCTCGAATCGGTTTCGCAACAATGAGCGGGCCGGTGCTGAACTTGTTGCGGCGGCACAGCGGCGAATGCGTCCGCTGGGGAACCTGCTTTGCCGTGGTCGCCGCGGTGCATGCCGGCGGCGCGATGGCACTGCTCGCCAACTGGAACAGCAACGACCTCGCCGCCAACCCGCCGGCGATCATGATCGATCTCGCGCCAATGGCGGTGTCACCGACGACCGAAACCACCGACATGCCGATCGGCCAGCAGCAGGCGGCCGTCGAGCCGGAGCCGACTCCGCCCGAGCCTGAACCGGAGCCGCAAGTCGAGCCGCCGCCGCAGACCGATGTGGCGCTGGAGCCGCCGCCGCAGGTCGAATTGCCGAAACCGCCGGAGCCCAAGCGGGAGACGGGGGTCGAGAAGCCGAAAGAGAAGCCGAAGAAGAAAGAAAAGAAAAAGATCGCCACGGCGCCGACCGCGGCCCCGCAAACGGCTGAAGCGCAAGCAGCGCCTGCTTCCGGCGCGGCCGGCCGGGCCGCGATCATGAACTGGAAGAGCCAGTTGGTGTCCCGGCAGGAGCGCAGCAAGCGCTATCCGTCCGATGCGCGCTCGCGCGGCGACCAGGGCGTCGCTTATCTCGCCTTCACCGTCGACCGCTCCGGCGGCGTGCACGGCGCGCGGATCACCCGCAGCTCCGGCTCCTCGGCGCTTGATTCCGAGACCGTGTCGCTCGCCACGCGCGTGTCGCCGTTGCCGCCCCCCCCACCCGAAAAGGGCGGCGGAAGCATCCCGATCGTGGTGCCGATCCGCTACAGCATCCGCTGAGAACAGCTTTGTCCGGCGCAGTCGCGGATTGATTCCGTTTCGTTCCCGCTCCGGACTCAGATCGCTACAATTTTAGCTATTAACGCTGCGCGCAAACATCGTGCGGCGATCCCTTGCTGCCAGCGCAATCCCCGTCAAAAGATACACGCATTGGTAACCAAACCGATACGGCGACACCCATGGGGATGGGACGCCGGATGCGAAGGGGTCGCGGCAGGCCGCGAGGGGACGATGGCGAAACTTCACGGCAGCATGGCAATCGCCGTCGCACTGACGACGGCCGTCATCACTCTTCCAGCCACCAACGCCCAGGCAGCGCCTTCCACGCCCTCGCAGCGCAATGAACGGTTTGCCTCCGTGACGCCGGCCGAGCCGCTGCTGCGCAGCCGCAGCGACGCGGCCCAGCAGGCCGCCCAAATTCCGGGCGCCGCCGCACTGCTCCTGGAAGCGCTGCGCTGGCGCGGCCACACCGCCAAGCAGATCGGCGTGCCGAGCCAGCTCTGGTGTGCCGACTTCATGAACTTCGTCCTGAAGCGGGTCGGCGGCAAAGGCACCGGATCGCGCGCGGCGCGTTCATTCCTGAAATACGGCAAGCTGCTCGACGGACCGCGCGTCGGCGCGATCGCGATCCTGTATCGTGGCCCGAACAACGGCCACGTCGGCGTGGTCCGCGGCACCGACGGCCAGGGCAATCCGATCCTGGTGTCCGGCAATCATGGCCCGACGGTGATGCAGTCGGTGTATCCGAAGGAACGCGTGCTCGGCTACGTGATGCCGCCGGATTACGTGCTGCACGAGATGGCTGCGGCCGCACGCAAATCCGCTTCGGCGGAATAAGCGCCGTTAACCGATTAACCGCGCCACGACCGTTAGTGTTAAATTGATAGGCGCGTTTCGCGAAAAACGCTTCGCACGAGATTAATCGCCGCAAGCGGACAGGCATTTCCTGCCAGGTTCTCGATCGGTGGCGATGACAACAGTGCGCCTTTCATGGGCTGTCGTAGTGGGCTCAGCAGCAGTCTTGCTGCTGCCGCTCGACGTTTCCGCCCAGACCAGCGAACAGATCTCTGCCTGCGCCGGCAAGGGCGGAAATGCGGCTGCACAAATCGAGAGCTGCACAACGATCATCGACGCCAAGCCGCCGGAGCGTGAAAAGGAGCCGAAGGACAAATCGGCGAAAAACAGCACAGCCGCCAAGCAGGCCAAAGCCGCCAAGGATGCCAAGCACGCTGCCGCCATTGAGCATCTCAAAAGCGCAAAGGCCGAAGCGTATCGCCACCGCGCCGACGCCTATCGCAGCCGCGGCGACCTCGACCGCGCGCTACGCGACTATGACGAGGCGCTTGCCCTCAATGGCAAGGATGCAACCGCCTACTACAGCCGCGGCCTGACGCAGCGCCAGAAGGGCAATCTCGACCGCGCGCTTCAGGATTTCGAACAAGCCGTCCGTTTCGACCCGAAGAACGCCGACTATATCTCGACGCGCAGCCACGCTTATTACGACAGGCGCGATTACGCCCACGCGATCGAAAGCCTGAACCAGGCGATCAAGCTCAATCCCAACGCGGCGCTGCCGTACTTCAACCGCGGCATGGCCTATCGCGCCAAGGGCGAGCCGGATCGCGCCATTCCCGACTATGACCGCGCAATCAAGATCAATGCCGGCGACGTGGTCGCACTGCACGCGCGTGGTCTCGCCTATCGCGATCTGCGCGACTACGAGCGCGCGATCCAGGACTTCGACCAGGCCATCAAGGCGAAGCCGGACTTCGTGCTCGCTTACAATGACCGCGGCATCGCCTTTGCGACCAAAGGCATGGTCGACCGCGCCATCGAGGACTTCGACCGCGCGATCCTGATCGATCCGCGCGACGCCTTCGCCTACAACAACCGCGGCCTCGCCTACCGCAACCGCGGCGAGACCAATCGCGCGATCACGGATTTCGATCAGGCAATCCTGCTCAACGCCAATTACATCCTGGCGTATTACAACCGCGGCAACGCCTACTACGACAAACGCGACTATGACCGCGCGATCAAGAACTACGACCACGCGATCACGCTCGATCCGGCCTATGCGCTTGCCTATTACGATCGCGGCGTCTCGCACTACGAGAAGCGCGAATACGACCGGGCTCTGAACGACCTGACCCAGGCGATCAAGCTCGACCCGAAAGATTCGCTGGCGCGCTACAACCGCGGCGTCACCCATCACGCGCGCGGGGAATACGATCAGGCCATCGCCGACTTCAACGAAGCGCTGAAGCTGGATGGGAAAAGTGCCCGCACCTACTACAATCGCGGCCTCGCTTATACCGGCAAGGGCGACATCGCCCGCGCCATCGTCGACTTTGATCAGGCGATCCGGATCAGATCGGAAGAGCACACGTCTGAACTCCAGTCACGCTTACAAGCATCGC
>JBQCFU010000512.1:0-3821 GCA_051958775.1 Pseudolabrys sp. | reverse complement strand
ATCGCACATCAGGGCCGAGGGGAACTCGATGATGCGGCCCGGCTCTACAAGCGGGTGCTCGGCTACCAGCCGGGTCACGCCGGCACTCATAACAATCTCGCGCAGCTCCGGCTCGCCCAAGGGCGACGCAACGATGCCTCTTATCACTTCGCCCAGGCGATCGATGCTGCACCCGAACAGCTCGACGATCTGGGCGCGGTCATCGACATATTGTTCCAGGTGGTTCCCGCGCTTCAGATTGCCGGCGACCGCGTAGACGCTGCGTGGCCACAGCGACCAGCCATTCGCGACCTGTTCGACGATGGTCTCGATGCCCTTGCAGATGATCCTCTGCTGCTCGCCATTCTGAAGTCGACGACGCTCCGACATCGACGACTGGAGCATGTCTTCACGGCGATCCGCACTGCGCTGTTCTCCAGCGCCGTCACCGAGATCGACGGCAAGGCAGCGCGCGAGCGCAATCTCGATCTCATGGGCGCCCTCGCCCAGCAGTGTTTCATCAACGAATATATCTTCTCGCAAAACGACGACGAAACAGCGCTCATTGAGACGTTGAGGAGCCGAATCGAACAGCGGTTGAAAAACCGCGAGTCGATCGCCGCGACGCAACTCCTCACAGCGGCGATGTATGTCCCGCTCCACGCACTGGCAGGCATCGACGCTGTCATTGATCGGCCGTGGCCGAAAGCGATCCGCGATGTGCTGACACAGCAGGTCACCGACCCGAAGCGCGAACGCGAATTGCGGGAGACGATCCCGTCCGCCACCACGATCGACGACGCCGTGTCGCTGCGGGTCCGTGAACAATACGAAGAAAACCCCTATCCCCGCTGGGTCCACGCCGGTGCTTCGCCGCCGCCGACCACCATCGAAGCGTATCTCCAGCGGCGTTTTCCGGGCGCACCGATCCGCCCGCTGGATATGGATGCCGTGCCCGAGTTTCTTGTGGCCGGCTGCGGCACCGGCCGCTCCACCATCGAACTCGCACAGCATTTCACCAACGCGCGCTTTCTCGCCGCTGACCTGAGCGCGGCGAGCCTGAGCTACGCAAAACGCAAGACGCCGCCAGCCCTCGCGCCGCGGATCGACTTCGTGCAGGCGGATATTCTCAAGCTCGATACGCTCGGCAAGTCGTTCGATGTGATCAACGCCAGCGGCGTGCTGCACCACATGGCCGATCCGTTTGCCGCCTGGCGGCTGCTGACAGGACTGCTGCGACCGACGGGCTTCATGCATATCGGCCTTTACAGCGAGATCGCGCGACGCGACATCGTCGGCGCGCGTCGTTTCGTCGCCGAGCATGGATTTGTCGCCACCCCGCCCGATATCAGACGGGCGCGCGAGGCGTTGGCCGCCTCACCATTCCGGTCGGTGACAGAATCGGGAGATTTCTACAGCACCAGCGACTGCCGGGATCTGCTGTTTCATGTGCAGGAGCAGCGCATGACCATCCCGCAGATCAAGGACTTCCTCGACCGTGAAGGACTGGCTTTTCTCGGCTTTGACCTGCCGCCATCGGTCGCCGCAGGGATTCGGGAGCGATTTGCCGCCGCTCGCTGGCCGCTAACCGATCTCGATCGCTGGCACGAACAGGAACAGATGCAGCCCGATCTGTTCATCACCATGTACCAGTTCTGGGTGCAGAAGCGCTGAACGCGACAATTCCCGCGGAACATCCGGCAAAGCCCGCAATTTCTCGTCTGGTTTCTTGCCAGGCCGGTCTGCTTGGGGCATATGCTCGCGGCAAGGAAACGTGGCCGAGTGGCTGAAGGCGGCGGTTTGCTAAACCGTTATACGCTTGTAAAGGCGTATCGAGGGTTCGAATCCCTCCGTTTCCGCCATCCTCGAGCGAATTCCGTCCGCAGACCGCGCTATAGGCCGTCCGATATCCTGCGCGGAATTGATTTTTCGCGAGGGGATTTCACGCCGCGTGCGCGACCGGCATTGAGAACGGCGCCGAGATCGCAACCGGATTCTGCCGCAGCCAGTCGCGCGCAGCGCGCTGCGCCCGCCCGATCTGCTCGTCCGACATCTGCTCTGCCACCTCACGGCGCAACCGCGCGGCCTCGGCATGACCGCGCGCCGCCGCGATGTTGAACCACTGATGCGCGGCGACGAGATCGACCGCGGTATCGCGGCCGCTCGCGTGCATCATTCCCAGCGCAAAAAACGCATCCGGACCAGCCGGCACTGCGCAAAGTCCACTCTCCGCCATTTCCATGCGAGCCATGATCGGCCTCCCCGCCGCATCCCGTGCGGCAATGTCCCTGTCGTCCGTGCGTTGACGGACCTGATCTCTTCCTGTTGTCGGTGATGCCGGACCGTTTTCGGCCGCGCCCAACATGCATGATGTTGGGCAAAAAAATTCAACGGCAGTTTAAACGATGCAATGAACAAACCGTCAAAAAGCTGCGACCGCTGCAAAGCAGAAATGCCGGAACAAACTGATTTGTCAGGTGTTTTCGGATCATCAAGCGATTCCTAACGCTTGTTCTTCAGGCTGCGCTAACGCTATGCGGAACAGCCGTCGGGGTGATGACGTTTTTCCTGCGACCCGAACCTGAGAGACATGCCCGCTCAAAGCGGCATTGCGTAGAGACAGACAGCAACGAGAGAGATCGAGGATGACGATGTGGAAAACGATAGGCGCGCTCGCCATCGCTGGCACCATCTTCGGTGCCGATGCGGCCATGGCGCAATCCGGCAGGCTTGCCGGCACATGGGTGTCGGCCGATGGTGGCGCGCGGGTCAAGATCGCGCCCTGCGGCAGCGGTGTATGCGGTAATATCGTATGGCTGCGTGAGCCTATCGATCGGTCCACGGGCCGACCGAAGACGGACAAGCATAATCCGGATGAAGCTCGCCGGACCCGACCCAGGCTCGGTCTCCAGGTGATCTCGGGCATGCGCCCGGACGGCGACAACCGCTACGCCGGCCAGATCTACAACGCCGATGACGGCAAGACCTACCGCAGCAAGCTCACGCTGCTCTCTCCGACCAAGGCGAAGGTCGAGGGCTGCGTGCTGGTGTTCTGCAAGGGCGAGACCTGGACACGCGTCGACTGACGTTTGATCTGAACACGCGACTAAACAGCGCGTGTTCGCCGCTCCAACTGAAACGGCCGTGGGATCGCCCGCGGCCGTTTCCGTATCGCACGAATGTGGAATGCGATCAGGAGCGCGCCCGGTGTTTGAACAGCACGGCCTGCACCGCCGGATCGCGCATATCGACCTTGGATGCTTCCTCGACGCGAAGCTTCAGGCCCCGGCTCGCCGCGGGGCGCGCCATGATCGTTTCCAGCCACCGCTTCACGTGGGGAAACTGTTCGATGTCCTGCCCCTGCCGCTCCCAGTACTTGGCCCAGCCTACGCAGGCCATGTCGGCGATCGAATAATCGCCCGCGAGGAATTCGCGGTCGGCCAGCCGCTTGTTCATGACGCCGTAGAGCCGATTGCACTCGTTGGTGTAGCGCTCGATCGCATACGGGATTTTTTCCGGCGCGTAGTGGCGGAAGTGGTGCGTCTGCCCCGCCATCGGGCCGAGGCCGCCCATTTGCCAGAACAGCCATTGCTCGACCTCGACTCGGCGCCGCTCGTCGCGCGGATAGAACTTGCCCGTCTTGCGGCCGAGGTACTGCAGGATCGCTCCGGACTCGAAGACCGAGATCGGTTTGCCGCCCGGACCATCCGGATCGACGATGGCCGGCATCCGGTTGTTCGGCGAGATCGCCAGGAATTCCGGTTTGAACTGGTCGCCGGCGGCGATGTTGACCGGGATCATCCGGTACGGCAGCCGGCACTCCTCCAGCATGATCGACACCT
>JBQCFU010000511.1:0-3683 GCA_051958775.1 Pseudolabrys sp. | reverse complement strand
AGGCGCTGGCGGCTTTCGGCTTTACATCAGAAGCGACACCACATGGGGTCGCACTTCCATGAAACCGCGATAGATCATGTCACCCGCCACATAGAGGATGATGGCGAGACCGACATAGGCGATCCAGCGGTGCTTGTTGAGCAAGCCGGCGATGAAGTTTGCCGCCACCCCCATCAGCACGATCGACAGGCCGAGACCGAAGATCAGCGCAGTCGGATGTTCGCGCGCCGCGCCCGCAACGGCGAGCACGTTGTCGAGCGACATCGACACGTCGGCGATGATGATCTGCATCGCCGCCTGACGCAGCGTCTTCTGCGGCGGAGCACCGGCGACGGCAGCGCCGCTCGCATCCGTCACTGCCGCGTCGGGATCATGATGCGGACCGCGCAGTTCGCGCCACATCTTCCAGCACACCCACAAGAGCAGGATGCCGCCGGCGAGCAGCAGGCCGACAATGGCGAGCAACTGCACGGTGATGCTGGCGAAGATGATGCGTAGACCGGTCGCGGCGAGAATGCCGAGCAGGATCGCCTTGTTGCGCTGCGCGGCCGGCAGGCCGGCGGCGGCAAGACCGATAACGATGGCGTTGTCGCCGGCCAGCACCAGGTCGATCATGATGACCTGACCGAGCGCGGCGAGACCGGCAGGCGTGGTCAATGTCGCGACGATATCGGCAATAATACTATCCATTGGCGGGCTTCGTCCTTGTGTCGTTCAACCAGAAATATTCGATGACGTGTTCCACCTCGCCCAGGATCGCAGCAGCGCAGCCGAGAAAGGTCAGCGCCGCAGCGACATCCCACGAGGTCACGGTTTCCCCTGCTCGTTTCTGTCCGGACCACCAGCCGTGAAACGCGAATAATCCAGCCACGGCGAGCAGCAGCAAGCTGACCGCCGGCAGGATCAACGGAAACGGAATCGGGGATTCGGATAGAAGATCGAGCATCGGGCCACCGTGGTCGTCATCAGTCCGACATCACAGCCATTTGGCTGCCAGAGGGGCCCGGTCTGATCGCCAGAAACTAGGGACAGCCCGCCCCCCGCGCAAGAAAAACCGGCTGCGACCGGGTAACGCGCTGGAACTTGCGCTTAAGCCATTGGTCTATAATTACTATTGAGCCGGACGGTTCCCTGGGTGAGGCCCCGAATGGTTTGACAGACCGGACCCAACCCCCTAAAACGCGCCCACTTCGCGGGGCTGGAGCCAATCCGGCCCCGCGGAGCGTTTCGCACCCGTGGGTCGCGACCGTCGCTTTCGGTCAGACCCTGTCGGTCTCAGGTTTCGGCCCGGGACACAGGAGGGCGCGGTTCCTCACTCTCACTCGAACGTTCAAGAGGACGCGATGTCAAAGCGCCATAGCGCAAAGTACAAGATCGACCGCCGGATGGGCGAAAACATCTGGGGTCGCCCGAAGAGCCCGGTCAACAAGCGTGAATACGGCCCCGGCCAGCACGGCCAGCGCCGCAAGGGCAAGCTCTCCGACTTCGGCGTGCAGCTCAAGGCCAAGCAGAAGCTGCGCGGCTACTACGGCAACATCTCCGAGAAGCAGTTCCACCGCACCTACGTCGAAGCGCGCCGTATGCGCGGCGACACCGGCGAGAACATGATCGGCCTCCTCGAGAGCCGTCTCGACGCGATGATCTTCCGCTCGAAGTTCGTGCCGACGGTGTTCGCCGCCCGCCAGTTCATCAACCACGGCCACGTCAAAGTGAATGGCCGCCGCGTCAACATTCCCTCCTTCCAGGTGAAGGTCGGCGATGTGGTCGAGGTGAAGGAAAAGTCGCGCGAGATGGCGCTGGTGATGGAAGCCGTCGCCTCGGCCGAGCGCGATGTGCCGGATTACATCGAAGCCGATCACTCCAAGTTCAACGCCAAGATGACCCGCGTGCCGGTGCTCTCCGACGTGCCGTTCGCGGTTCAGATGCAGCCGAGCCTCGTGGTCGAATCCTATTCGCGCTGAGGCTTTTCGCCACGCATTCGGAAAAAGCCGCCTTCGGGCGGCTTTTTTTATGCCGTGATCTCAATCGGCGACCCGACGGGATTTTTCGAGCGCAAGCATCGCGGGCTTCCGCCCGGCAACGGGCAAAGGATCGGCCAGCGCAAAATCACGAAGTAGGCGAACCGCGATGCGCACCAGCTCCGCCTGAGTCTTCGCGCCGGTGCGGGCAAGCGCGCTGCGCAGATGGAAGCGCGCCGTATGGATTGTGACGCCCTCCGCTTCGGCGAAGCTCTTGAGGTCGTGCTGGGCGGCCAGCGCCGCCGTCAATCGCGCAGCACCTTTCGTCAGGCGCAATCCTTGTTCCAGCATGTCGCTGGTGTCGCCGTCATTCTCGTCCGGATCGTGCACGATCACGATGGCGCCGCTCCGGCCCCGCCGTTCCCACTCCATTTCCAGCGACGACGACGGTGACGGCGCAACCAAGACGACATAGTCGCGCACGCCGCTGCGCGGCACCGCGACCACGCCACCGCTGCCACCTGTCGCCACATCCATCAGCAAACCATCAAGACGGCGCCGCGCGTCGACGTTCGCCGCGATAATCTGGTCGTTACGGCTAAGGGTGAAACCGTCGCAACGCTGCGCCATCCCGCGAAGCGCTGCATTGACGAATTCGGTCGTACCGTCACTGGTCAGCAAAGCGAGCCCCGGACGCAAGCGATCGAGCGTCGCCTGCAAACCCACATTTCTGGAATCGATACGGAAGAATGTCCGCCGGAGCTGCAAGGCACGCGCGATATGCGGCATCAGGCGTTCGAGATGCGCGACATCGCCATCGTCAAACGGACTGCGCTCGACGCCGCGCATGATCGCCACCAGCGCGAAATTGCCCTGCTCGGAATAAAGCGGGCCGCCGATGCTTTCGATCAGCCCGAGCGGCAGGAAAAACCCGTTATAGAACGGATCTGCGGCGCGGTATTCCGGGGAGAACAACTGATTCGTCGTCATCGCGGTGCCGGCCGGGAGACTTAGAAAACGACCGGGCGCCGGATCGATCGACGCATATTTTTCCATATAGAGCTGCAGGTGTTCGCAGACGACCCCGCTGCTCGACACGAAATTGGCCCGCGGATGCTGCGCGTCAACCATCACCAGGACCGCGCTGCGGCACCCGAAAATATCCTGAAGCAGCGTGAGCGCGTGCTGAAACTGCCCGCTATCCGTGACGCCGCGATAAAGCGCGTCCAGAAACCGACCTTCCTCGTCCCCCACGCTTCCCCCGCCGCCCCCGCGCCTGTGGAAACCTAAAGATGGCATAACAATTTAGCCGAGGCCCTATCCGTTTGGATAGCGCCGGCTGAAGCCGCGTTTGGCACGTTCGCCCCGTTGTCATGATGAAGTCGGGGGACGGCGTGACCGGGCAGTTCAAGCGGCGTGAGCGTTCGCGTGCGTTGATGACCGGGCTGCGGCTACGCCGCCTCCTCCTCGCCTCGACAGCCATCCTCGGCGGCACGCCGGTCGAGGCCGCGGATTGGCAGGGCGCCGTCTCGGCGGACTGGTTCGTCTCCGGCAACTGGAATCCCGCGTCGGTCCCGACCAGCGGCACTGACGTCACCATCGACAATGGCGGAACGTCGACCATCGGCGCGGCCGGAGCAGCGTCCCGCAAGCTGACGCTCGGCACCAACAACGGCAACAGCGGCACGCTGAACGTCAGCGGCGGCACGCTGACGGCAGCCGGAA
>JBQCFU010000510.1:0-21222 GCA_051958775.1 Pseudolabrys sp. | reverse complement strand
ACGCCGGAAGAGGCCAAAGCGCTCAGCGAAGAGATGGGCTGGGAAATGCGCGAGGATTCCGGCCGCGGCTGGCGGCATGTCGTGCCGTCGCCGCAGCCCAAACATATTGTCGATATCTCGCTCGTAGAGACGGTCGCGAAGAGCGGCGCCGTGGTCATCGCCGGTGGCGGCGGCGGCGTACCGGTGATCCGCAGCGGCAAGGGGCAGCGTCATGGCGTCGAGGCGGTGATCGACAAGGACCGGACGTCGGCGCTGATGGCCAATGTGCTCGGCATCGGCGACCTGATGATCCTCACCGCGGTATCGCGTGTCGCCATCAATTTCGGCAAGCCGAACCAGACGGCACTTGAGCGTGTGACCCTGTCGGAGATCAAGAAGCTGCACGCGGAAGGTCATTTCCCCCCGGGCAGCATGGGTCCGAAGATTGACGCCGCGATCCAATTTCTCGAAGGTGGTGGCCGTCGCGTGATGATCGGCCGTCTCGAGGAGGCTGTGCCGGTGCTGCGCGGTGAGACCGGCACCCATATCGTTGCCGACTAGGGTGTTTTCGCGCGAAGCCGTTCGCGTCAGGAAAACGCTACGAATCGCGAGAGAAGCGTTTGGCTTGGAGCAGCGGTCTGCGCGGAACTGACATCACCATCGGCGCGCTTGGCGAAATTGCCAGGAGAATCCTGAACGATCACGACGCGGGCGCTGTGCTGGCGGTGTTTCGCCGCAGCTTTTACATCCGCTTCGGGAATGATGTGGTCTGTGTCGGCTCGAGCGGGCTCGGTCAGGGGCCTCTCAATCTTCTCGCTGCTATTCCAGGCGATCTGACCTGGCCCGATACGGGACTGACGCCGGGGCGGCCTGTTGCTCGCATCGGGACGACCCTGTCGATCGAGGGACGATTGCGTTTCGACTTGCGCGATGCGCAGCCGTGGCATCCGCCGCCGGCGCGTGTTCCTTCACCGGCAGACCTGCAGGCAGGGCTCGATCTTTTGTCCGCTTCCGCAGCCCACCGTCGTCCGGGCGGCCTTGGCGTGGCGCTCGAACGTCTCGGCGGTTCATTTGCGCCCTTGGCGACTGCGGAGGATCCTCTGCTGCGTGCCGCGTCTGGCACCATGATCGCCACGCGGGAGTGGCTGCAGGCGGCGCTGGCGGGGGCGGCGGACGCGCCGCCCGCCGTCGAGTCGCTTGTCGGGCTCGGACCGGGTCTGACGCCGTCCGGCGATGATTTTTTCTGCGGCGTCATGACGGCGCTGCACTATCTCGGCGAGCCTGCGCTTGCTCAGCGTCTCGCCGCAGTCGTGCTTCCGGTCGCCGAACGAGACACGAGCCTGATCAGCTTCGCCTATCTGCGATGTGCGGCGCAGGGCCACGCGTCAGCGGTCTTGTTCGATGCCATGGACAGCGTGTTCCGCGGTGGCGACGCGCTCGAGGCTCGGCTCGATGCGGTGCATGCGGTCGGTCATACGTCAGGTTGGGATAGTCTCGTCGGCGCAGCCACGGCCTGCGCCGCCTGGATGGCGGCGCACGGGTCTGTTCGCAGCGGATAAGGCCGCCGTCGCTCGTTCAGGACAGCTTGCGGATGATATCGATCGCCAGTTCCGCGGCATGCGCGTTCGACGGTGCAACGACGACGCCGGCATCCTTCAACGCCTGCGCCTGACGCGAATAGCTCTGCGGATCCTGCTCCGTGCCGCAGACCGAGGCGACGAGCACGGCCTTGCGGTCCTTCACCGGCGGCAGTTGCACGATCAGTTCGCCGGCCGGATCGGCATGCGCGCCGTAGCCGATCACAACGTCGAGCAGGATCACCGCCGCGCTGCCGCTGGCGAGCGACTCGTGCAGCATCTGGTTGCGCAGGCTGGGGTCGATCATCGGATGCGGGCGGCCGACCGTATATTCGTCGTCGCCGAGATCGAGCAGCACATGCGCATCGGCACCGGCGTCGGCAGGCTTCTTGACGGTCGGGATCGGCACGTTCGACGCTACCGGAAGACCGGCGCGACGGAAGAACACCTGCGCTTCCGCGCACATCGTGCCGCCGGAAAACAGGCCCTGCACCTTGTTGCGGCCCGAGCCGACGCGCCCGGCGAGTTCCGCCGCGGACGGCGCCGCACCGGACCAGACGATTTCCTTGCCGCCGAGTGCGTTCTCGGCGGTGGAGCGCAGTTCCGACGACAGCACGGCATTCGCCGGCACTTTCATGTCTTCGGCGCCGATGAAGCAGATCGAGAACTTCTTTTTGCTCTTCGCAGCGCGGTCGAGCACCACTTTGGCGACCGCCGGGGCCGGCGGCTTCGAGATCAGGACGATTTCGCTGGTGCCGGGGTCGCGATCGAGCGCGTCGATCGCCATCAGGGTGGTGATGCCGCCGACGGCTTCCTTGAGGTCGCGGCCGCCGACGCCGATGGCATGCGAGATGCCCTTGCCGTTGCGCGCGATCAGGGTCGACACTTCCTGCAATCCGGTGCCCGAAGCGGCGACGATGCCGATGTCACCCCGCGGCACGACGTTGGCGAAGGCGAGCGGGACGCCACCGATGATGGCGGTGCCGCAATCCGGACCCATCATCAACAAACCGCGCCGTTGCGCTTCCTGTTTCAGCGCGACTTCGTCGTCGACCGATACGTTGTCGCTGAACATCATCACATGCAGGCCGTTGTTCAGCGCGCGGCGCGCCTCGGCCGCAGCGAACTCGCCGGGCACGGAAATCAGGGCGATATTGATTCCCGGCATCTGCTGCAAGGCGGTCGCCAGGGTCTTCGGATTCCATTCGCTGGCGTCGCCGGACGCCATCGGCGCATCCAGCAGCTTCTCGGCCTCCTTCAGCGCTTCGGTGGCGGCCGATTCGTTTTCGGCGCGGACCGCGAGGATCAGGTCGTTGGCGCCGGCGCTGTCGCTGTCGGAGTTGAGCAGACCTGCATCCTGCATCAGCTTCTTGTTGGTGGTCGAGCCGATCATCAGTGCGGCGGTCTCGACCCCGTTCAGCGAGGAGACGGCGCGCGAGATGCGCATCAGAGCGACGGAATCCATATAGAAGGTGCGACGGATTCGATTGAGGAGGAGCGGCATGTTCACAAAGCTCCGTTCATTTCGCCGAACGTCAGAAGGGCCTGCTCGAAGCACACCATCGGAGGATGGACCACGCCGGCGCCAATCTGGCCACGGCCAGGCTGCTTGTTGGTGATTGCGGTGTTGATGACAGGCAGGAGCCCGGTCCCCATCACCTTGCGGATGTCGATGGCCGTCGGCACGCCCATCATCGAGAGTGTCGGCAGCGTCCAGTCCGGGTTCGGGCCGACCGTAATCTCGGTCATGCTCTTGGTATAGGCGATGGCGTCGTTCAGCGTTCCGGCGCCGACGAAACCGACGACGGCGGGCGAGGCCGCCATGGCGAAGCCGCCGAGGCCGACCGTTTCCGTGATGCAGGAATCGCCGATATCGGGATTGCCGTCCGCCTCGGTAAAGCCGGCAAACAGCAGACCCTTCGCCATCTGCGCCGGACCGGTGAACCACTTGTCGCCGGTCGAGGAGAGGCGGATGCCGAAGTCGGTGCCGTTGCGCGCCATCGTCGTCACGATGGTCGAGTGCTCGATGCCGTGCGCGGCGGCAGCCATGGACTTGGCCATCGCCATCACGATGTTGAGGAAGAACATGTCGTTGCCGGCGATGAAACGCAGGATCCGCGGCAGCTCCTGCGACGTCACCTCGGCGAGATCGCCGGCCAGTTCGCGCAGGATCAGGCTCGAGCATGCGGCGTTGCGCATATGCATCTCGTCGCCCATGGATAGGCCACGCGCGATGAGGCTCTTAAGCGGGATGCCCTTGCGGTTGCGGATCGCCGCGCCAATCGCCGGGCCGGCGACGGTGGCGATCCATTTCAGACGGTCGACCACTTCCTGATCGTTGCCGCCGAAGCGCATGACGTTGCCCATGCCTTCGTTGACGGTGCAGAAGGCGCGATTGCCGAAGGCGCGGTTTTCCACCACCAGCACCGCCATGTTGCGGGTGGTGATGCCGGTCATCGGTCCGACGCCGTTATAGTGGTGGTTGGGCTCGAACTTGATCTCGCCGGAGGCGGCAAGCTTGGTCGCTTCTTCGAGATTGCGGGCCCAGCCTTCGAACACGATGGCGCCGGCGACCGCGCCGCGCATCGGCCCGCACATGCGGTCCCATCCGATCGGCGGGCCGGCATGCAGGATCGTGCGGTCGGCAAGCGTTGGAACCGCATCGCGGGCAAGCTGCACGTCGACCAGCACGGGTTCGCCGGCGAGAATACGACGATGCGCTTCGCGATTGGCGGCGGTGATCTTTTCGCTGAGGCTCTCGGTCACGGTCAGCCCCCGAGCTTGGCGAGCAGGCTGGCGATCTTGGGGTTGGTGACGGCAGGGGGCGACCAGTCGACATGGACGACGGGAGTTTTGCAGCTCTCGAGGTCTGTGGCGAAAGCGCGCAATCCGATGTTCACAACCTTGATGGGGGATTGCAGCAGGACGTCAACTTCGTTTTGCTCTGGCATCGATTATCCCCCTGGCAAGCGTGTTTTTACGCCTTATCACGCAAGGCTCTGCATTCTGTATAGTCGCACGCGTGAATATCGTACAAGGCAAAAATAATCGCTAAAATAAAAATTTTCGAAATAATCTTGACTTCGCTGGTATGAGATTGTTGCATGCGGCATCATCTTCCAGGCTTTTCAAGGTATTACGGAGGAATTTCGGATGAGCGCGTCGCAGGGTAGCTTCGAGTCGAGTGTGGTGTGCGTGCCAATGAGCTCGCCGGGCGACGTGTCGCAGGTCGCGGCGCTGTTTGACAGCAAGCAGGTCGATCCGGCGCATGTCGTCGCGATCATGGAACAGACCGAAGGCGACGCATACGCGCGCGGCTATGCCACGCTGGCGATGGAAGTCCTGCTGTCCGAACGGCTCGGCATCACCCGCAAGCAGGTGTTCGACAAGATTCCGATGATGATGATCGGCGGTGTCGGCGGCATTATGTCACCGCACATCTATCTGTTCATCAAGAAGCCGAGCAGCGCGCCGGCCGGCCAGAGCAAGGGCAAGCGCCTTGCGCTCGGCGTCGCCAATTCGCGCGAACTTTTGCCGGAAGAATACGGCACCATGGTCGAGGTCGATCTGGTGGCCGACGCCGTCCGCGAGGCGATGAAGGACGCCGGCATCACGGATCCGTCGCAGGTCACCTGCGTCGAGATCAAGTGCCCGGCGATGACCCCGGCGCGGATCGCCGATGCGGAGAAGCGCGGCCAGAAGGTCGTCAACACCAATCCGGCTGTCGCCTCGTCGCTGGCGAAGGGTGCCTGTGCGCTCGGCGTTGCGGTGGCGACCGGCGAAGTGCCGCGCAGCAAGCTCAAGGACGGCATGATCAATGTCGAAAAGTCGCTGTATTCATCGGTGGCCTCGACCTCGGCCGGCGGCGAGCAGGTGGCATGCCGCGTTCTCGTCATCGGCAATGTCGATGGCGCGCCGGGCAAGCTGGTGGCCGCCAACAGCGTGATGCAGGATCAGCTCGACATCGCCGGCGCGCGCAAGGCGTTCGCGCAGGCCGGCGTCACGCTCGACAAGGATGGTGTCGTGCCTGAGGCCGACCGCAAGCGGATCGCCGGTGTGCTGGTGAATGCAGGCGCCGACTATGTGACGAATGTTCGCGGCCGCCGGCATGTGCTGCACTCCGACTTCCTGACGTCGTTCTCCGGCATCCAGGCCAAGGCGGTGGCACACGCCATCGTGGCCTCGATTGTCGGCGATACGATGTTCCTGGCGTCGGCCGGCGCCGAGCATCAGGGGCCTCCGGGCGCCAACCTGGTCTGCGTCATCGCCGAAGCTCAATAATCGTTTCGAGGGATATGCCATGAATGTTGAACAGCATCTGCGTCTGACGAGCGCCGGCGCGCTGAAGATCATCGAAGCCGGCATCAAGAAGGCGGAGCAGATGAAGAAGCCGCAGTGCATCGCGGTGGTAGACGAGGGCGGCAACCTGCTCGCCTTCACCCGGATGGATGGCGGCAAGGTGCTGAGCATCGAATCCGCGATCCGCAAGGCCGCGACGGCGGCGTCGAGTCGTGGCCCGACCGGCGGTATCCAGGGCGATCTGGAATTCCGGCTGGCGCATGCGACCTCGGGTCGTCTCGTCAACCTCAAGGGCGGCTTGCCGATCATCGTCAACAACATCACGATCGGCGGCATCGGCGTCGGCTCGCAGACCGGCGAAGAGGACCTCGAGGTAGCGAAGGCTGCGCTGGCGGTGATCGAGGGCGCGCAAAGCTTCGGCTGAGCGCGTCGGGCACACTCTCATCATGCTTCGGTCCGCCCGCGCACCGCGCGGCATGGTCACGGCACCGCACCAGCTTGCCGCGCAGGCTGGTTTGTCGGTGTTGCGTGACAACGGCAATGCCATCGAGGCCATGATCGCCGCGGCTGCGGCGATCGCCGTCGTCTATCCGCACATGAATGCCATCGGCGGCGATGGTTTCTGGCTCGTACACGTGCCCGGTCGCGAGCCGGTGGCGATTCTCGCCTGCGGTGCCGCGGGTCGCGCGGTTACTCCCGATCTCTACCATCGCAACGGCCTTGCCGCGATCCCGGCGCGTGGGCCGCTCGCGGCGAATACCGTCGCGGGGACGATCGGCGGCTGGGACGAGGCTCTCAAGCTCAGCGCCGAGATCGGCGGACGGCTGCCGCTGTCGCGCCTGCTGGCAGACGCGATCGACTACGGCCTGCGTGGTTTTCCGGTTTCGGAAAGCCAGGCGAAGATGACCGCGGCGAAGCAGGATGAACTCAAGGACATCAGCGGTTTCCGCGAGGCGTTCATGCCGAGCGGTCAGCCGCCGAAAGTAGGCGATCTGTTCTGCCAGAGGCGCCTCGCCGCGACCTTGAGCGAACTCGCGGAGCAGGGGCTCGACAGTTTCTATCGCGGAGATCTTGCGCGCCGCATCGTCCGCGATCTCGAACAAGCTGGAATCCCGATCGACGCGTTTGATCTCGCCGGCTATCGCGCACGGCGGGAGCCGGCGCACGGGATCACGCTGTCTTGCGGCCGCGTCTACAATGTCGGCCCGCCGACGCAAGGCATTGCTTCCCTGGCGATCCTTGGTGTGTTCGATCGGCTTGGCATCACCGAGCCGGATCAATTCGCCCACATCCATGGTCTGGTCGAGGCTACCAAGCAGGCCTTCATCGTTCGGAATCGCGAAATCGCCGACCCGGACGCGATGACGGTTGCACCGGAGTCGTTGCTGACGCCCAAGCAGTTGGAGGCTTTGGCTGCACGGGTCGACCGGACGCGCGCACTGCCGTGGCCGGCGCCATCGCTGCCCGGCGACACGATCTGGATGGGTGCGATCGATCGCAATGGCGTTGCCGTCAGCTTCATCCAGAGCGTGTACTGGGAGTTCGGTTCCGGCGTTGTGCTGGAAGACACCGGCATCGCCTGGCAAAACCGCGGGTGCAGCTTCTCGCTCGAAGACGGTGCGCGCAATGTACTCGCACCCGGCAAACGGCCGTTCCACACGCTCAATCCGGCGTTGGCGCTGCTCTCCGACGGCCGCACGATGGTGTACGGGACCATGGGCGGCGAAGGACAGCCGCAGACGCAAGCGGCGCTGTTCACACGACACGTGTTGTTCGGCCAGGATATCCAGGCTGCGATCACAGCGCCGCGCTGGTTGCTGGGCCGCACCTGGGGTGCCGAGAGTACGACCTTGAAGCTGGAACAGCGGTTCGATCCGACGATCGTTGCGGCGCTCCAGGATGCCGGCCACACTGTCGAGATCGTCGCGCCGTTCGACGAGATGATGGGGCATGCGGGCGCCGTCATTCGCCATGCCGACGGCACCCTGGAGGGAGCGTCGGATCCGCGCAGCGACGGCCTCGCAGCAGGCTATTGATCGCCGGCGCCGGACCGGCGAGAAGACGTCGATGATGAAGATTGCAGTGTTTTGCGGCTCCAAGCTGGGAGTGTCCGGGCTCTACCAGGATGCTGCGGTGGCGCTTGGCCGCGCGCTGGCGAGCGAGAATATCCAACTCGTGTTCGGCGGCACCAGCAAGGGCCTGATGAAGATCGTCGCTGACACGGTCCTTGCCGATGGCGGAACGGCGCACGGCATCATTCCGCAAACGCTGGTCGACCGCGGCCAGCAGTATCCGGACTTGACGGTCGCCGATGTGGTGGCGACGCGATCACAGCGCAAGCTTCGCATGGCCGAGGTTTCCGACGGCTTCATCGCGATGCCGGGCGGTGTCGGAACCGTCGAGGAATTATTCGAGATGTGGGTCGACGCGCAGTTCGAGGGACACAAGAAACCGCTCGGGCTCTACAATGTCGGCGGCTTTTTCGACCATCTGCTCGGTTTCGTCGACACCATGATCGGGCAGGGATTTCTGCCGCCGCAGCAGAAGAATATGCTGCTGGTCAATTCCGACCCGCACGCACTGCTCGCGAGCTTTCGCAACTTCACGCCGCTCACGACTCCTAAGTGGATGTGACCGGCGCCACCGAGTGATTTTTGTACTGTTGTCGGTGATATCCGGCGGCGCCGCGAGCGCTTGAAGCCGCGTCTTTGATCGTCTGACGAACTGCGCTCCCGCTCAGTTGGTCAGTTTCAGCAGCCTGTCGGCATTGGCGTGAGCGAATTTCGACAGGTCCGCTGGTGCAAGCGGGACATTGTCGAGAAATTTGCGACCGTCTTCATTGTCGGCATAGGGATAGTCGACGGAGAACATGATCCGGTCGATCCCGAATGTCTGCAACGCCGCGACAAATGGCGGATTGCTGAAGAACCCCGACGACGTAACGTAGACTTGGTCGGTGATCGTCTTTGCGAGCGGGCGGCTGAGATAGGACAAATCCGTGGAGAACTGATGCTCGCAGCGATGCAGCATCGCCGGCAGCCCTTCTCCCATATGGCCGATGATGAAGTTGAGCCGCGGATATCGATCCATGACGCCGGCGACGGCGAGACGCATCACGTGCAGTGCAACTTCGTAGTGCCAGCCCCACGCAAATGTCGCGAGGCCGAAATTGATCTTCGGTGAGAAGCCCTCATAGTAAGCCTTGCGTACTTCGGCCGGCGGCATGCCGGGATGAACATAGATCGGCACATCGAGGGCTTCGGCACGTGCCAGCAGCGGCGCAAATTTGGGATCATCGAGGAATGCGCCGCGCACCGTTCCGCTGATCAGCACGCCCTTGAAGCCGTGCTCGCGCACGGTGCGTTCGAGCTCGTCCGCAGCAGCTTCCGGTATGCTGGCCGCGACATGGGCGAAGGCTGCAAAGCGTCCCGGATAAGCGGATACTTTTCGGGCAAGTTCGTCGTTGAAGAGCCGGGCGAACGAAATCGCATCCTGCCCTTCGAACTGGTCGGCACTTGCGCCGATATGGCTTCCGGCTTTTGACAGAACCTGGACAGTGATGCCGTTCCTGTCCATGTCCGCGATACGATCCCGGCCGACCTCGGCGATCCGACCGGCGACGTTGCGGACCACAGCCGGCATATCGTCGTTGCTGGCGACCGGCCGTGGGGGAAGGGCGGATGACGGCGCATGCCCTGGCACGGAGGGAAAGCTCAGATGTTCTTCCAAGGCGACGATACGCATGGCAGCTCCGGAATCAGTTTTAATGTCAGAGTCACCGCGTGACGCGCGATGACGCGCGCCGCCATGTCGGCGGCGGCGCGGTGCGCCGTCAGCAGCCGAGCGCTCGGTGGCAGGCGTCGAACCTCATTTGCCGATCTCTTTCTTCAGCGCGACGATATCGTCGTATTCCGATTTCAGTCGCTGAAGCGCGGTCTCCGCGTCCTCGTAGCTCGGAAGGAGGCCGATCCCCTCGAGCTTCTTCACCGTTTCGGCGTCCTGCGCCGCAGTGCGGACGGCAGCGACGAGTGTCTTCCGGACTTCCGGGTTAAGGCCGCGCGGCGCATAAAGTCCCATGGTCAGATTGAGACCACGGGTCTTGATGCCTTTCTCGGCAAGGGTTGGAACGTTCTGCAGGGTCGGCAGACGTTGGGCTGCCGTGGTCAGCAGCGGCCGCAGCTTTCCGTCACGGAACATCGCTGCGCCGGTTGAATACGGCACCATGCCGACATCGATATGTCGGCCGAGAATGGCGACGGTGAGCTGTGAGCCGCCCGGAAAGGGAACGGCGGTCATGTCCATTTTGAGATGATGGCGAAGCGCTTCCATGCTCAACGCCGAAACGGTGCCAACTCCGGCCGACGCATAGGTGCGTTGACCAGGATTGGCGGCAACATCCTTCAGCAGATCATCGAAGGTTTTCCATGGCGCGTCCGGATGAACCGCAAGAACGCTCACGTCTGACGCGTAGTTGCCGAGCAGCGTGAAGTCGTCCAGCGAGAACGGCACATTGGTGCCGGAGACGCGCGTGACGGTGAAGATGGAATTGACGCCCTGGCCGATGGTGTAGCCGTTCGGCTCTGCAGTGGCGACCGTGTTCATGCCGATCGTTCCGCTGGCGCCGGGTTTGTTGAGCAATACCGCAGTTTCGCCCAGGGCTGCCGACAGCCTGGGCTCCAGCAGACGCACTGCGGTGTCGACAGGACCGCCCGGCGTTGCCGGGATGACGACCTGAACAGGACGTTCCGGATAACGGCCCTGGGCATGTCCGATCGCCATGGACGCGATCAGCATCGTTACGGTAAGGCCGATCGGCCCGAACGGGAATTTCATAATGCCGTCTTTCTCGTGATGATGTGCGCAATGGCAGGATGTGAAGAGCGCAGGCTCAACGCCGCGTTTCAGCCAGGAGGGTCTTGAGCCAGGTCGTCATCTCCGGTGCGGCGGTTGCCGGCCACAGCACCTTGATGATGTCGTCGGAGCGCCGGACCTCGACATAAATGTCGGTCGGCAGCCGGAGCGACTGGATCGTTTCGCCGGTTTGTCCTTGTTGCGGAAGGAGGCGGCTCCACCATTTCGCCGGCGCGGGCTGGGGCGAGGCGTCGCCGCGTGCGGCGTGCTGCCTGGTGCTTTCTGCGAGCGGCGCGGCATGCGGTACAGCGGCTGGTTGTGCAGGAGTGATCTTCGGCTGATCGACAGCAGCGGTGGAGGCCGCGCTCGCGGGCTGGCGCAGAACAGCGGCGAGATTGTCGCCGAACTCTTCCCACATCCGGTCGGCCTTGGTCTTCATCACGCTGAGGCCGAAGCTGCCAAGCCTGCCGAACACATCGGCCTTCGCCTTGACGCGCAATTCCGTCGCGCCGTCGGGCTGCGACGTCAGAAACATTTCGCTGGTCTGCTTGACGGTGCTGGCGACGGTCGAATCCTCGCCGGTGCCTTCGCAGCGCAGATAGTGCGGCGGCTTTGTCTCGAGGATCGTGGTCTTGATCTTGAAGTTCGCCGAGATGAACGAGATCTTGACCTTGATGGTGGCCAGATATTCGGTATCGCTCAGGACATCGACCGACTGCACGCCGGGCACGCAGCCCGCCATGATCTTGGGATCGAGCAGCACGCTCCAGACCCGATCGATCGGAGCGGCAATCACCATTGATTTTTCAATTTCCACGTAGCTTCTCCGCGGCCGCCTGGATGGATTCGACGATGCCGACATAGCCGGTGCATCGGCACAGATTTCCGTTCAATCCGTGCCGGATTTCCTGCTCGGTCGGGTTCGGATTGTCGTTGAGCATGGCCACGGTGGTCATGATGAATCCGGGCGTGCAGAAGCCGCATTGCAAGCCGCCGTGATCGACAAAGGCTTCCTGCACCGGGTGCAGAACCCCGTCGACCGCCAGCCCTTCGATCGTCGTCACTTCATGTCCGTCCACATGGACCGCGAGCGACAGGCAGGATTTGATCACTTCGCCATCAACGAGGACCGAGCAGCAGCCGCAGACGCCGGTTTCGCAACCGCGTTTGGTGCCGGTCAGGAACAGATCGTCGCGCAGGAAATCCGACAGCATGCGGCGGGCGGGGACCTCGGCGCGATGCGGTTTGCCATTGACGACAACCTCGATCGTTTTCTTTTTCATGCGGCGCTCGTCGTTGCGGATCCGGCCATGTTGAACAGTTTTTCGATGGTGCGGCGGATAACCACGCGCGCCATGTCGCGGCGGAAATGGCCGTCACCGCGGATATCCGAGATCGGATCGATCTCGCTCGCACCCAGTTCGGCGACGTCGGTCGCGAGACGCGCGGTGACCGTCTTGCCCCTGACCAGTTCTTCGGCCTTGCGCAGCCGGGTCGGAACGCGGGTGGAAGCGCCGATCACCATCCGGATGTCGTCGCACGCATCTCCCTGTTGGCGCAGGTTGACGGCGAAATTGACCAGCGGACGATGTTCGGCAGCGGTGCGCAGAAAGCGTGCATGATGACCGGCGTTGAAATCGGACGTCGGAATCCGGATCTCGGTGACCAGTTCGCCCGGCTCCAGCGCTGTGACAAAGTAATCGAGCGCAAACGCGTCGATTTTCAGGATGCGAGAGCCGCGAGCGCTGCGCAGAACGACATCCGCGTTCAAGGCAAGCAGGCAACTGGGCGGGTCGGTGGCGGGATCGCCGTAGCAGATGTTTCCGCCGATCGTCCCTTGATTGCGGACTTGCGGATTGGCGAGGCGTGCTGCGGCATCGGCCAGCATGGGTGCATGCTGACGCACCAGCGGGGAGCGCGCCACATCAGCATGCAGCGCGAGCGCACCGATGCGCAGCCCCTCGGCCGACGTGTAGGTGATGCCTCGCAATTCCCGAATATTGCGAAGCGAAATAATATGCGACGGCGTGACCATGCGCTGACGTAGCGCCAGCATCAGTGCAGTGCCGCCGGCCATCATGCTGGAGCCCTGATGCGCGAGCATCATCTCGCTGGCTTCGGCAATGGATGCAGGCTCGAGATAGTCGAAATCGTACATGGGCCTGGTTCCGTTCAGTCTGCCGGCGTCGATGTCTGGCTGGCGCGCAGGCCAGCCAGAATCTTTTCGGGTGTGATCGGCAGCGTCTTGATGCGCACGCCGATCGCGTCATAGACCGCGTTGTCGAGGGCCGCGGCGCCGGGGATCATGGCCGTTTCGCTGGCGCCCTTGGCGCCATATGGGCCGTTCGGCTCGTTCGATTCGACAATTCCCGAGTGGATGAAGGGCACCGATTCCGCCACCGGCATCGTGTAGTCGGCGAAATTGCCGTTCAGCAGGCGGCAGTTCTCGTATTGCAGATGTTCGTAAAGTGCCCAGCCGATCGCCATGACTGCGGCGCCGCACAACTGCCCGTGCACGGCGAGCGGGTTCAGCGCTTTGCCGCAGTCGTCCGACACGACGGTTTCGAGGATGCGGACCTGTCCCGTTTCCGTATCGACTTCCACTTCGGCCGCCTGAGCGGCGAACGAGTACCCCGGTGCGACGTTGCCATATTGCTCCGGCGTCGCCATCGCCAGAAATGTCGGAGGGTCGTAGGTAGCGGTGACCTGCAGACCTTCGCCGCCCTGCCGGAAGATATGAAGACGCGCGAGATCGCCAAACGGAATCTTCTGGTTGGGCGCCGGCGATTTGACGAAGACCTCACCATCGGCCATGTCGAGATGATCCTTCGACACGCCGAGCTTTTCCGACGCGAGGTCGAGCAGACGTTCGCGGACTTCGCGTGCCGCCTTGACCGCCGCGTTGCCCGCCAGGATGGTGACCCGCGAGGCGATCGAGCCGATGCCGAAAGGCGACATGTCGGTGTCGGTCGGCAGCACTGTCACATGCGACAGCGGGATGTTGAGTTCATTGGCGCAGCATTGCGCAAGCATCGTATAGGCGCCCTGGCCCATATCGGACTCGCCGGTTAGGAGCGTGACCTTGCCATCGGGCGCCATCTTCGCGATCACCGTGGAGCCGTCCCAGTTACCCATTTCGCGATTGCCGCTGACATGGATGGCCGCGCCGAAGCCGATACCGCGGCGCTTGCTGCCGGTGTCCCTGGGTCGCTTTTTCTTTTCAGTCCAGCCGATGCCGTCAGTGACCTGATCGAGGCATTCCGAAAGACCGCTGCTGCCGATCTGGAAGCCGTGCACGCTGGTATCGCCGCTCTGCACCGCGTTGCGTTTCATCATGTCGACGGCATCGATACCGAGTTTTTCGGCCATCACCGCGATATGCGAGTTGAGTGCGAAAGCCGCTTGCGGACCGCCGAAACCGCGCAACGCGCCGCGCGGCGGATTATTGGTGTAGGCCAGCTTGCCGTTGAGCCGGACATTCTTGAGGTAGCGGTGCATGTTGTCGCTGCGCACTGTCGACACTTGCAGAACATGACCGGCGAGCCCTTCATAGGCGCCGCAGTCGGCAACGATCTTCACCTCTTTGGCGATGATGATGCCATCCTTGTCGACCCCCATCTTGATCCAGATCCGCTCGGGCGGACTCGTCCGTGCGCCCTGGAAATCGTCGAGGCGGCTGTTGACGAATTTCACCGGGCGGTCGACGCGCGTCGCCAGCCAGGCGCAGATCAGGCTGTTGCATTCCTCGGCCGTTTTGCCGCCGAAGCCGCCGCCAACCGTGGCCTGAATCACCCGGACGTCGGAGACGGGGAGTTCGAGCGCGTCGGCCAGCCGCATGCGGGCCAGAAACGCCATCTGCGTCGAGGTGAAAACGTTCAGACGGCCGTTCCCGCTTCTCCAGGCCAGCGTCGCCATCGGCTCCATATAGCCGGGATATTGCGCGTGCGTTTCGTAAGTATCTTCGTGGACGAGCGCGGCCTCGGCAAAAGCGGCATCCACGTCGCCACGCACCACGTTGTATTCGCATGCAAGATTGCCGGAACCGTCATGCAGTTCGATGGTGCCGGCGCGCAGGGCCTGGTCGGTCTCGACCACGATCGGCAGCTCTTCGTATTCGACGCGGACAAGATCGATAGCGTCGCGTGCAGTCTCTTCGTCGTCTGCCACCACGGCGACGACTTCTTCGCCGATGAACCGGACTTTTCCGGCAGCCAGAATCCGGTGCTGTTTGTGGTGGATGCCGGTCATCCGCGTCGGCGTATCTTCGCCGGTCAAAACCGCGTGGCCGCCGGGAAGAGCACGCGCCGCTTCGGTATCGATGTGGACGATGCGTGCATGAGCGTGCGGACTGCGGAGAACCTTCGCATGCAGCATGCCGGGCATTTTCATGTCGGCGCTGTAGACCGCTTTGCCCAGGACCTTCTCAATCGCGTTGATCTGCGGCGTTTCGCGGCCAATCGTTCCGTTATGCGCGTCGTGTTGTTGGGGTTTGTTCATGCCGCTTCCGGGGCGTTGTCGAATGTCTTGCTGGTTCTGGCAGCGGGCATCGTGCGTAGCTGATTGACCAGCATCCGGGCGGTGTAGGCGCAATGTTCTCGGCAGGCTTGCGCGACACCGGCGGCGTCGCCGGCGCGAAACAGAGCGACCATGTTCCGATGCTCGCTTTGCGAGCGCCGCAATTCGCCGGTCTGGAGCGCCAGAATGCGGATCAGTGGCGCGACCGTGTCACGCATCAGTTCGATCTGCCGGCAAAGATGCTTACGTCCGGATGCCTGATAGAGCCGCGCATGGAATTTCAGGTTGAGGTCCGTCCAGTGCTCGAAAAGACTGGGATGGTCGACCGCGGCCTCAAGGGAGCGATTGATGTCATCGAGTGCGTCGGCGTCGGCGAGAGTGCGTTGCGTCGTCGCCAGATAGCCGGCACGCTCTTCCAGCATGGCGCGCATGTCGAAGATGTCTTCGATCTCATCGATCTTCAGCGTGGTGACAAAAAAGCCGCGGCGCGGTTTGAGCTCGACGAGCCCCTCGGTTGCCAGCCTGCTGAGCGCCTCACGGACCGGAAGCCGGCTCACGCCCAGGCGCCGGGCGATCTCCTCCTGTCGGAGCGGTTGGCCGGCCTGAAGTTCGCCGGAAAAGATCATGGCTCGCAGCTTTGCGTGCGTGGCCTGCTGGGCACTCACGAGCTGATCGCCAACATTCGTCGACATTTGCTGCCTCGATCGTCCGAATCTCTTGAAGCCTAACGTATTGACCTGCTCCTCTACTGGATATTATAGATTGGATACAAAATCCAGATAGCATCCGCTCTTCGGCAGGAGCGAGGTCCGAAAACATAAGGGGAAGCGGCTATGGGGAATCGCATTCTGTCGTCGCGGCGAGACATTCTGGCGGGCGGCGCGGGAGCTGTTGCCGCCGGGCTGTTTCCGAAGCCGCTGATCGCCCAATCGGGTCCGGTCAAAGTCGGCGTCGTTCTTTACTTGAGCGGTGTGCAGGCCTTCATGGGGCAGCAGACCAAGAAGGGGAACGAGTTTGGCGCCAAGCTGGTCAAAGAGGCCGGCGGTCCGGACATCGAGTTCATCTATGCAGATGCGGAGTCGAAGCCGGAGAATGGCCGGATCGTCGCCGAGCGCCTGATCCGCGAAGGCTGCACCTTGCTGATCGGCACCAATGATTCCGGCAGCACCATCTCGGTGGCGCAGGCGGCGGAAGCGGCGAAAATCCCGTTCCTCATCAACATCGCCTCGGCGCCGCAGATCACGGAGCAGGGTTTCACCCAGATTTTCCGCAACTTCCCGCCGGCCACCAATCTGGTGGCGAACGCCGTGATGCGCATCAAGGAGCTTGGCGCCATCAGCGGTGTCGAGCCGAAGACGGCGGTGATGCTGCACGTCAACGACACGTTCGGGCAGGGCATTCTCAAAGGCGTCGACGCGCTTTGGGGCAAGCTGAACGTTCCAATCAAGATCGTCGATCGGATCGCCTACGATGTGCGCGCCCGTGATCTGTCGGTCGAGGTTGGTAAAGCCAAGGCCGCCGGCGCCGATCTGCTCATGCCGATCACCCGGGTCAGCGACGCGATCCTGATTGTCCGCGAGATGGTCAAGCAGAACTGGTCGCCGATGGGCATTATCAGCCCCGGTAGTCCGGGACCTTACGAAAAGGCGTTCACCGATGCGCTCGGCAAATACGGCGACGGCTATATGTCGTGCGTGCCGTGGTATGATCCGACCAAGAAGCGTTCGCGCGAGATTGCGCAGCGGTTCGAGAAGGAAACCGGCGCGCGATTCGATCTCAATGCAGCCTTTGCCTTCGAGGCAGTCGAGATCGCGGCAGATGCCTTGAAACGGGCGAAGTCGAAAGACCCGGCGGCGATCCATGCGGCGTTGAAGACCACCAATATCGAAGACCATGTGGTGTTCGGCGGTCCGATCCGTTTCGACGAAAAGGGGCAGAACCCGAATATCGGTGGCGTGATGCTGCAGAATCAGGGAGGCCGTCCGGTGGTGGTTGGCCCGACGCAGGCAGCCGAAGCCAAGCCGGTCTTCCCGCTGGTGCCGTTCGACAAGCGATAATCGCGAACAGACCACATCCGAGGGCGCGCCGCGGTGGCCAGCTTCTACACAAACGTCATCGTCGGCGGTCTTCTGATCGGCATTGTCTACGCGCTCATAGCGCTTGGGTTGACGATCATTTTCGGCGTCATGCGCGTGGTCAACTTCGCGCATGGCGAGATGGTCGTGATCGGCATGTATGCCGGTTACGGCCTTTGGTCGGCAACGCTTCTGCCGCTCTGGCTGCTGGCGCCGGGTGCCGGCGCATTTCTGTTCGTCATCGGCTATGGATTACAGCGCGGCATCGTCAATTTTTTCATCGATCGGCCGCAACACGCGCAGTTCATCCTGTTCATTTCCTTCGCGCTGATCATCACCGGCCTGCATCTGGTTCTGTTCGGGCCGGATCCCCGGCCGATCCAGGATCCGGTGACGATGGAATCCTATTCGCTGGGAATCCTCCGGCTCGACAAGGTGCGCGTTCAGGCCGCTGTGACGGCGCTGGCGATCATCGCCGCGCTGGTGCTGTTCCTGCGCTACGCCACGCTCGGGCGCTCGATCCGGGCGGCGGCCGACAATCTGATCGGCGCGCAGGTGATCGGCATCGGTGTCCGCCGTGTCTATGCCATCACGGCCGGCATCGGCATGGCCTGCGCCGGCATCGCCGGTGCGCTGGTTGCGCCGATGTTCGACACGCAGCCGTTCCTGGCGACCGATTTTACGCTGATCGCCTTCATCATCGTGATCGTCGGCGGTCTTGGCAGCCTCAGCGGCGCATTGCTCGGCGGAATCCTGATCGGGCTCGCGGAAGCGCTGGCCGCGCTGATGTTCTCGCCGGCGCTGAAAACCATCTTTTCCTACGGGCTGCTGGTCTTCGTCCTACTGCTGCGGCCGAACGGATTGTTCGGGGAGCGTGAACGTTCATGACGGCGACGTTCCGACGGATTTGGCCGGCTCTGGTCTTTTTTGCTGCGTTGGCGGCGGTAGGCCCGTTCCTCGACTCGTTCTGGCAAAGTCTTCTGACGCTGGTGTTCTTCTACGCGTTCATGGGGCTGACCTGGAACCTGATGATGACGGCGGGACTTCTGTCGCTCGGGCATGCGCTCTTTCTCGGGATCGGCGCCTACGCTACGGCGGTCCTGTCGCAGTCTTATGGCTTCAGCCCCTGGTTCGCGCTGGTTGCTGGTGGCGGCCTGTCGGCGCTCGCGGGAATTGCGATGACCTGGATCGGCGTGCGGTTTTCCGTGCGCGGCGTTCATTTCGCGCTGCTGACGATCGCCTTCGCCGAGTTGCTTCGTGTTGTATTCGACAACTGGGATGTTGTCGGGGGCACCGGCGGATACTTCCTGCGGGCGATCAATCCGGACTCCAACCGCCCGCTGGAAACACTGCGCGGCGGAACGCTGTTTTTCTATCTAGCTTTTTTGGCGATAACGGTCGTCAACTACGTCGTGGTCGCCGGCCTGATGGCATCGCGTTGGGGCTATCGCTGGCGCGCGCTGAGTGAAGACGAGAGCGCCGCGCGGGCGCTGGCGGTCCCCGCGTTGCGCAGCAAGATTTTCGTGGCCATCGTCAGCTCGGGATTCGCCGGCATTGGCGGCGGCCTGATGGGCCTGATGCAGGGGAGCCTCTTCCCGGACTCGATCATGGGTGTGCGGATGTCGATCGAAGTCTTGATCGCGCCGATTGTCGGGGGGCTCGGCTCGCTGTTCGGACCGATCGTCGGAGCTTTCTTTGTCGTTCCGCTGATGGAAGCATCCAATCTTCTGGGCCAAAGCAGCGGGCTGTTCGGCGTGAATACCCTGATCTATGGCCTTGTGATTCTGTTCGTCATCGCGTTCCTGCCGGACGGAATCTGGCCGCGGCTCGTCCGCGCCCTGTCCAGATCGAGGCGAACGTGATGCTGTCAGTTCGTGGTCTGACGAAATCGTTTCGCGGTCTGATCGCCGTCAAGGACGTCAGCTTCGACGTGACCAAAGGCGAAATCCTCGCCGTGATCGGGCCGAACGGTGCGGGCAAGACCACCTGTTTCAATCTGATCGCCGGTGCCCTGAAGCCGACCTCCGGCTCGGTTGCGTTCGAAGGCGAGATGATTTCCGGCAAGATGCCGGAGGAGATTGCTGCGCGCGGCGTCGTGCGGACGTTCCAGATCGTGCGGCCGATGCGCGGCATGACCGTTCTGGAAAACGCCATGATCGGCGCATTCGCACAGACCGCAAATGTTCATGATGCTTCCGATATCGCCCTCGATTCGTTGCGGCGGGTCGGTCTGGATGCCAAGGCGTGTTTGTCTGCAGCGTCGCTGACACTCCCGGATCGCAAGATGCTCGAACTGGCGCGTGCGGTATCGGCGCGGCCGAAACTGCTGCTGCTCGACGAGGTGATGGCCGGATTGCGGCCATCGGAGGGGGAACAGATCGTCGCTGCGGTCAAGGAGTTGCACGCTTCCGGCCTCACGGTGTTGCTGATCGAGCATGTCATGCGGGTGGTCATGGCGCTCGCGCAGCGTGTCGTGGTGCTGCATCACGGCGAGAAGATTGCCGAGGGGACGCCGGCAGAAGTCGGCGCCGATCCGGCGGTGGTCGAAAGCTATCTTGGCAAGAAGGCGAAGCTCGGATGACCGCGCTTCTTGAAATCCGGAATCTCGACGTCCGCTACGGCGAAGCGCGCGCGCTCAACGGCGTGTCGCTGTCGATCGAGGCGGGCACGTTATTTGCCGTGGTCGGCTCGAACGGTGCAGGCAAGACCTCGTTGGTTCGCGCCATCGGCGGCATGTTGCGGCCGACCGCCGGGCGGATCGTGTTCGATGGAATCGAAACGACGAATTTCACCTCGCCGCAGACCTGCGAACTGGGTATCGGCCAGGTGGCAGAGGGGCGGCAGATTTTCCCGTCGCTGACGGTCGAGGAAAATCTCGTGCTCGGCGCTGCGCTCAGGCGCGCGTCTGCGAAACGACAAGGCAACTTCGACCGTGTCTACGACATGTTTCCGCGCTTGAAGGAGCGCCGGAAGCAAAAAGCCGGAACGCTCTCCGGCGGCGAACAGCAGATGCTGGCGATCGGCCGCTGCCTGATGGCCGAGCCGCGAATGATCATGTTCGACGAGCCATCGCTGGGCCTGTCGCCTGTCATGGTCGAACTGGTTTTCAGTGCGATTGTCGCGCTGAAGAAATCCGGCATGACGATCATGCTGATCGAGCAGAATGTTTCGGAATCGCTGGATATTGCCGATCAGGCTGCCGTTCTGGAAAACGGTGCCATCGTCCTGAGCGGGCTGGCGGCGAGTCTCGCCAATGATGAGCGCGTTCGGAGCGCCTATCTCGGGTTCTGACGACGCTTGGCTCAACGTCGCGCACGATGAAAGCAGAAGAGGAAGTATCATGGCTTTGTTGCGTCATTTTGCGATCTGCGTCAGCGATCTCGATCGGTCGGCCCGCTTCTACGCCGACGTGTTCGGGATGAAGCGGCATGGTCGCGAAGACCTGTCGATCGGTTCGGCGGTTTATATGGGCGACGGCGTCATTAATCTCGCATTGCTGAACTTCACCGGGACGCAGGGCCATGATTTCGGCGACAACGCCGAGGGCCAGATTGGGGCCAATCATTTCGGCTTCCAGGTCGAGAACTTGAAGGAGACCCAGGCGCTGATCGAGCAGAACGGGGGCTGCTTCTTCTTTGATCTCGGCGATGAGCGAAAGGGGAATTTCGAACGTAAGTTCAAAGATCCCGAAGGCATTATCTTCGATATCTCGGAGAACGGATGGGTTGGAACCGCGACGCGGAAGGTCAAGGCGGATCCGGCACACGCTTTCCTTGACGAAAAGCTGGTGGATCAGAAGAGCCTGACCGGACATATCAAGCACTTCGCATTGACTGTGCGCGATCTGGAAAAATCGGCAGCATTTTATCGGGCCGCATTCGGCCTGGAATTTCTCGGCTACGATCATCAGCCGATGGGGTCGGCGA
>JBQCFU010000509.1:0-2032 GCA_051958775.1 Pseudolabrys sp. | reverse complement strand
CGCTGCCGGACCTCGTCAAGATGAAATGGACCACCCAGGCGCGGCTCGACGCCATCGTGCAGCGCACCCGCGATGGCGGTGCCGAGATCGTCAACCTGCTCAAGACCGGCTCGGCGTTCTATGCGCCGGCGGCCTCGGCGGTCGCGATGGCGGAAAGCTATCTGCTCGACAAGAAGCGCGTGCTGCCTTGCGCAGCGCATCTCAACGGCCAGTACGGCGTCAAGGATATGTATGTCGGCGTGCCGGTGGTGATCGGCGCCAAGGGCGTGGAGCGCATCGTCGAAATCGATCTCAACAGCGGCGAGCGCGAAGCGTTCGAGAAGTCGGCGCAAGCGGTGCAGGGTCTCGTCGAGGCCTGCCGCAAGATCGCGCCGAATCTCGGCGGCTGAGAAAGGATTTTCATCGCCCGCGTCAGCAGGCGATCCGGCTGAAGACTGATCTGACAAGAATGGTCCGGATGCTCCGCTGCGGCGGGGCATCACCGGCGGGCGGGAGGCGAGATGAATATCCACGAGTATCAAGCGAAGGGCGTGCTGCGCGATTTCGGAGTCCCGGTGCCGCGCGGCATTCCGGCCTTCTCCGCCGATGAGGCGTTGAAGGCGGCGAACGAACTGGGCGGCCCGGTCTGGGTCGTCAAGGCGCAGATCCACGCCGGCGGCCGCGGCAAGGCCGGCGGCGTCAAGGTCGTCAAATCCGTTGACGACGTGAAGAAAGAAGCCCAGCGCATGCTCGGCATGACGCTGGTCACGCACCAGACCGGCCCGCAGGGCAAGGAAGTGCGCCGCCTCTACATCGAGGAAGGCTCGGCCATCGACAAGGAGTTCTACCTGTCGATGCTGGTCGATCGCGAAACGTCGCGCGTCGCCATCGTCGTCTCGACCGAAGGCGGCATGAACATCGAAGAAGTCGCGCACGAGACGCCGGAGAAGATCGCGACCATCACCGTCGATCCGGTGACGAATATCTGTCCGCACCATGTGCGCAGCGTCGCCAAGGCGCTCAAGCTCGACGCCGATCTGGCGAAGCAGATGAGCCCGCTGCTGACCAATCTCTACAAGGCCTTCGTCGAGACTGACATGAGCCTCCTCGAGATCAATCCGCTGGTTGTCACCAAGGACAAGCAGCTGATCTGCCTCGACGCCAAGGTCGACTTCGACAACAACGCGCTGTTCCTGCATCCGAAGATCGCAGAATTACGCGATGAAACTGAAGAAGACGCCAAGGAAATCGAAGCGTCGAAATACGACCTCAACTACATCGCGCTCGACGGTTCGATCGGCTGCATGGTCAACGGCGCCGGTCTGGCGATGGCGACCATGGACATCATCAAGCTCTACGGCATGGCGCCGGCGAACTTCCTCGATGTCGGCGGCGGCGCCAGCAAGGAGAAGGTGGCGGCGGCGTTCAAGATCATCACCTCCGATCCGAGCGTGAAGGGCATTCTGGTCAACATCTTCGGTGGCATCATGAAGTGCGACGTGATCGCCGAGGGCGTGGTCGCCGCGGTGAAGGAGGTCGGACTGAAAGTGCCGCTCGTCGTTCGCCTTGAAGGCACCAATGTCGAACTCGGCAAGAAGATCATCGCCGAGTCCAAGCTCAACGTGACGTCCGCGGACGATCTCGATGATGCCGCCCAGAAGATCGTCAAGGCCGTGAAGGAGGCTGCGTGATGTCCGTCCTGATCGACAAGCATACCAAGGTTATCTGCCAGGGCTTCACCGGCAAGAACGGCACCTTCCATTCGGAGCAGGCGATCGCCTACGGCACCAAGATGGTTGGCGGCGTGGCGCCCGGCAAAGGCGGCTCGACGCATCTCAACCTGCCGGTGTTCGACACCGTGCAGGAGGCGAAGGACAAAACTGGCGCCACTGCGACCGTGATCTATGTGCCGCCGGCTGGCGCCGCTGACGCCATTGCCGAGGCGATCGACGCCGAGATCGAATTGATCGTCGCCATCACCGAGGGCATCCCGGTGAGCCACATGGTCAAGGTGAAGCGCTCGCTCGCCGGCTCGAAGTCGCGGCTGATCGGC
>JBQCFU010000508.1:0-2139 GCA_051958775.1 Pseudolabrys sp. | reverse complement strand
CTCCTTGCCTTCGAGCAGATGCTGCAATGAGACCGGATGCGCTTCCGCCGGGTTGCCGCCGAGGAAGAACAGCGTCTTGGCGTTGCGGATATCGTTGTAACTGTTGGTCATCGCACCGTAGCCCCAGGTATTGGCTACGCCGGTGACCGTGGTCGAATGACAGATGCGCGCCTGGTGATCGGTGTTGTTTGTCCCCCAGAAGGCGCCGAGCTTGCGGAAGAGATACGAGCCCTCGTTGGTCATTTTGGCCGAGCCGAGCCAGTAGACCGAATCGGCGCCGGACTGACCACGGATGGCGGTGAGCTTGTCGCCGATCTCGTTGATCGCCTGCTCCCAGGAGGTGCGCGTCCATTGCCCGTTCACGAGCTTCATCGGGTAGCGCAGGCGGCGGTCCCCATGCACCAGCTCGCGGACCGCGGCGCCCTTGGCGCAATGCGAGCCGCGGTTGATTGGAGAATCCCAGCTCGGCTCCTGGCCGATCCACACGCCGTTCAGCACTTCGGCCGTGACGGTGCAACCGACCGCACAGTGCGTGCAGATGCTCTTGCGAATGGTCGCCCCTGACGTCAGCGGACCCGCGGCTGCCGCCTCAGCCTTCCGAACACTGCCGAGCGGTAGCGCGCCGAGCGCGGCAAGACCGCCAGCGGCGATACCCGAGCGGCGCAAGAATGTACGGCGATCGACGCCGCCGGCCTGTTCAGGAAGTCCGACCGGCATTGCGCCACGACCCGCCGGTCGCGAAGAGGCATGACGTTGTGTTCTTTTGATCAGCATGGACGTCTCCCTCAACCCGGATAGCGGTTGACGCGGTAGTACGCTTTCACATGGTCGGTTTCCTTGTAGCGGGCCTTGCGCTTCTCATCGTTGTTCTCGCTGTCCGCGCGCGCCTCACCGACGAGAGGCGCGGCGACGGTGGCACTTGCGGCGGCTGCGCCGACGCCAAGACCACGAAGAAACTCACGACGTCCAACCGCCGATTTCTTTTCCGTTGTCATCGCGTCTTTCTCCTCGGTTCTCATCGTTCGCGCACGGATCAGCCGGCGAGCGTGAAGGCTTCTGTTTCGATCTCCAGGAACAGGCGGCCGAGTGTCCCGACGTGCCTGTAGAAATTTGCGCTGTCCGCGCGCTCCATGTCGGCGAACAAACGGCCCATCCACGGAGCGATATGCTTGTCGAAAATTTGCCGTTCGGCGTTTGCGCCGCCAGGGAAACTGCCGCCGGCCAGACCGGCCATGATCTCGCAGAGCGTTGCGGCGTGATCCTCCGGCTCCAGATTATTGTCGGCGCGCTCGATCCCGAGTTGCGCGAGATCTTCGCGCAAGCGAGACAGCGGACGTTCGTTGAGGAAGCCGGTCAGATAGTAAGACGCATAAGGCAGCAGTTCGCCGCGCCCGAGACCGACGAACAGATCGAAATATTCGCGTTCGACCTGCGCAAGCGGGATTCGCGATGCCGCTTCCGCCAATCCCATATGCGCAATGCCGATGGGCGTCGCATCGCCCCGCAGCTTGCTCAATCGTGCCAGCAGGTTTTTCGATGGTGCGCGCGACAGCAGCACCGATAGCAAAGCGTATTCCTGGGCGCGTGCTGCATCGACCTCGTCGACAGTTGCCGCCACGATATCCTCGCTATAGAGATCGGGCCGCAGCCGCACACGCGCGACGCCGGTCGCCGCTTCGACCGCGAGCACGCGTTCAGCGGGAACCTGATCCCAATTCGAGACTGACGGCTGAGCAATTCCTATTCGGCGCGCGAGTTCCGTCACGCCGCCTGCGGCTTGAATTGCTTCATTGAGACCCGGATCGCGCATGATGTTCCTCGATAAGGAGAAGCGCTGCGGAAGGTCTTCTTCAGAATAATTAAAAGGTACGTCTCCCAGGCAGAGATCGTCAATGCCGTCATAGCCAACGGCTATATCTTTCTCGTGAGGAGGTTCAGCGCGGCAGTGCACCGCCGTGTGTGCGGCGCATCATGGACTGCCCGCCGTCATCATCGGCATGTTGCGACGCAGCATCCTCCTGAGTCGGCAAAGCTGCCTGACCAGGCGGATCGAGGTGGGGATCAGCTCCTGCAGTCGTGGCAGGCATCTCCGGCGCCGTATCGTCGGCAACACGCGCGCGTGCCATCGCATCGGAACTT
>JBQCFU010000507.1:0-4642 GCA_051958775.1 Pseudolabrys sp. | reverse complement strand
CGAACACCGCGCGGTTCGCAAATCGGAACGACGTGTTTCAATCCGCCGGCGGGGGAAACGGCGGATGCGCAAGCCGTCGCTCGCGCATGAAGATATAAATGCCGGCAGCGATGATGATGGCGCAGCCGATCAGCATCTCTTCATGCGGTATGTCACCGAAGAACCAGTAGCCAAGCAGAATCGCCCAGACGATCGTCGTGTACTGATACGGCACCACCACCGACGGTGGCGCGATGATGAGCGAGCGGTTGATGCACATATGTGCGCCCATCGCGACGATGCCGAGCAGCAACAGCAGACCGAGATCGGTCACGCTCATCGGCGTCCAGGTGAACGGCGCGACCACCGCGCCGAACGCCAGGGCGCCAAGCATCTGCCAGCCGACCAGCACCACGTCACTCGTTCCGCGCACCAGCCGCGTGCAAATCATCAGCAACGAGAATGAGAAGCTTCCGATCAGCGCCACCAGCGCCGGCACGCTCAGGCTGTCCGCTGACGGCTGCAGCGCGATGATGACGCCGCCGAAGCCGACGATAACGGCTGACCAGCGCCGCCAGCCGACCGGCTCGCGCAAGAAGACCGCCGCCATTGCGGTGACATAGATCGGTCCGGCGAGGTAGTACGTCATCACGTCGGCGAGCGGCAGCGAGGTCAGCGCCCAATAGAACAAGGCGACCTCGCCGGTCGCGAACACCGCACGCAGGAACTGGATGCCGGGTCGTGGCGCGTGGACGAAAGTGCCGACCCCTTCGCGAACGGCAAACGGGGCCAGCACGGCGAGCGCCGCCAGGCTGCGGATCAGCAGCACCTGCCCGACCGAATAGGTCGCTACCAGCCATTTCCCGAGCGCGTCATTGAGCGCGAACAGGAAAATCCCCACCAGCATCAGGGCGATGCCAGCGGCGGCAGAGGGGGCGGCAGCGGCCGAAGCAGGTTGTTGTGAAGACATTCCGTTGATGGGTATATACGCGAAAAGGTCGCCCCACAGTCATGAAGTTCCTCGACGAAGCCAAGGTCTATATCCAGTCCGGTGCCGGCGGAAACGGCTGCGTGTCGTTCCGCCGCGAGAAATTCATCGAATTCGGCGGCCCGAACGGCGGCAATGGCGGCCGCGGCGGCGACGTGGTGATTGAGGCCGTGGACGGCCTCAACACCCTGATCGATTACCGCTACCAGCAGCATTTCAAGGCGCAGCGTGGCGGCAACGGCATGGGCAAGGACCGCCACGGTGCCAACGGCTCCGACATCGTCCTGAAGGTGCCGGTCGGCACCCAGGTCTACGAGGAAGATGGCGAGACGCTGCTCGCCGATCTCGACCATCTGCACGATCAAGTGACCGTGGCCGAGGGCGGCAATGGCGGCTTCGGCAACGCTCACTTCAAGAGCTCGACCAACCGCGCGCCGCGCAATGCCAATCCCGGCCAGCCGGGTGAGGAGCGCACCATCCGCCTGCGGCTCAAGCTGATCGCCGATGCCGGCGTGATCGGGCTGCCGAACGCAGGCAAGTCCACCTTCCTCGCCACCGTGACGGCGGCGAAACCGAAGATCGCCGACTACCCGTTCACGACGTTGCATCCGCAACTCGGCGTGGTGCGCAGCGACGACCGCGAGTTCGTCATCGCCGATCTGCCGGGACTGATTGAAGGCGCACATGAAGGGATTGGCCTCGGCGATCGCTTCCTCGGCCATACCGAGCGCTGCCGAGTGCTCCTGCATCTGGTCGACGGCACGGCGGAAGATCCGGGCAAGGCTTACAAGACCGTACGCAAGGAACTCGACGCCTATGGCCACGGGCTCGTTGACAAGCCTGAGGTGGTGGTGCTGACCAAGGCTGATGCACTGACGCCGGAGGAGATCAAATCGCGTAGCGCCAAGCTCAAGCGCGCAGCGAAGAAGACACCGCTGGTCATGTCATCAGCCGCACGTCAGGGCGTCGACAATGTGCTGCGCGCACTGATGAAAGTGATCGCCAGCACCGATGAAGACGAAGCTGCGGAGTGACGGCAGCGAACGTCTAACGTCTCGATGCCGTTCCGGCTAATGCGTCCATAACAGCAACACGACGCCGGCAACGATCAGCACAATGCCGGCAAGCTCGCGTGGCGTGGTCGGCTGACGGAATGCGAATTTCGAGATCGCTTGCGCGAACAGCACTTCGACCAGTGCCAGCGTGCGCACGCTTGCCGCTGTCGCCAGCGCAAACGACAAATACCAGAACTGCGATGCCAGCGCGCCCATGAAACCGGCGAACAGCGACGGCCGCCACGCCGCCATGATGGCGCGCAGCGTGTCGCGCTGACGCCACCACAGATAAGGCGTCAACACCGCGCACTGCATCAGCAAGCCGATTACCAGTGTGAAGGTCGCCGCCAGCACGAAATTCGGCTCGTGCAGCGACAGAATCGCGCCGCGGAAGCCGACGGCGGAAATGCCGAACATCGCGCCCGAGGCGAGCCCGATCAGCGTCGGCTTGATCCCACCCTGAAACGCGCCGGGCTTGAACGACATCAGCATCACACCCGAAGTGGCGATGAGGATCGCCGCGGCAAGCGCCAGGGTCAGATGTTCGCCGAGCAGAACGACACCGAACAGCGCGACCTGGATCGGCTCGGTCTTGATATAGGCGATGGCGACGACGAACGAGCGTTCGCCCATGGCCTTCAACATCAGTGCGGTGGCGAGGAATTGCGCCGACGCGCCGAGCGCCGCCCACGCCCAGAACACCGGCGGGACGGTCGGCAGGCCACGCTCCAGCACCAGCAGCACACCGGCGAGAAACAACATCGAGAACGGCAGACCAAAGATGAAGCGCACCTGGGTCGCGCCGACGGTGCCGAGCGTCGTCGTCAGCTCACGCTGCGTGGCGTTGCGCACGGTCTGCGCCGCAGCCGCGATCACAGTGAAAATCGCCCAGAGCCAGCCGGTGTCGGTCATGAAGGGATCGCTGTGTGACCATGCGCGGAGCGCGCATCATCAAGCCGCTTATCACGCGGATTTTTCGGCGACCACCATGTAATTGACATCGGTGTCATTCGAAATCTGCCAGCGGTCTGCCAGCAGATTATAGATGACGCCGGTCGGTCGCTCCGGAGTGAGCCCGGCGTCGAGCAGCGCGTCTTCCAGTTCGCGTGGGGTGACAAACTTGTCCCACTGATGGGTGCCGCGCGGCAGCCAGCGCAGCACATACTCGGCGCCGACGATCGCGAGCGCGAAGCTCTTCATCGTGCGGTTCAAGGTCGCCGCGAACATCAGCCCGCCGGGCTTCACCATGCCGGCGCAGGTTTTGATGAAAGCCGGCATGTCGACCACATGCTCGACCACCTCCATGGCCAGCACGATGTCGAAGCGCTCACCCGCCTCGGCCACGGCTTCGGCCGTCGTGCAGCGGTAATCGACAGTAACGCCCGACTGCTCGGCGTGCGCACGCGCCACCGCAATGTTACGCTCGGCCGGATCTGCGCCGGTGACCGACGCCCCCATCCGCGCCAGCGGTTCCGAGAGAAGGCCCCCGCCACAGCCGATATCGAGCATCCGCAAGCCGGACAACACATCGAGATGTTTCGGATCGCGGCCGAAATGCGCCGCCGCGCGGTCGCGGACGAAGCCGAGCCGCACGGGGTTGAACTTGTGCAGCGTCGCCATCGGCCCGCGCGGATTCCACCAAGTCTCGGCGATGCGCGAGAACTGGTCGATCTCGCGTGGATCGATGGAGGTCGCAGACCGCAGGGCGTCGCTCATGAAGTCCTCTTGTGGCGGCTGCACAGCCTTTTGAACATAACCAGAACAGGCAGCGTTCCCGCGGCCCTGTATACGCCGGAGCGGCACTCCATGTCGCCGCCAAAAGTCGGAGGCAAATCCGCCGCACGGGGCTGGCCGGCCCGGTTGCGGAGCCACCAGCGCATCGCTATGAAGGGCGCGTTTTTCGGGCCGGCGGACCAGTTCGCCGGCTTTTTAGCGAGCGAGCAAACGAGCGAGCGATGGCCCGGCTAGTCATGAAATTCGGCGGCACGTCCGTCGCCGACATGGACCGTATCCGTAACGTGGCGCGCCACGTCAAACGCGAGGTCGATGCCGGCCACGACGTCGCCGTGGTTGTCTCCGCCATGTCGGGCAAGACCAACGAGCTGGTCGCCTGGTGCCGTGACGCTTCGCCGCTGCACGATGCGCGCGAATATGATGCCGTGGTCTCGTCCGGCGAAAACGTCACCGCCGGGCTCCTGGCAATCACCCTTCAAGGCATGGGCGTCCAGGCGCGCTCCTGGCAGGGCTGGCAGTTGCCGATGCTCACCGACAACGCGCACGGCTCGGCACGCATTCTCGACCTCGACGGTGCGGAACTGATCAAGCGGTTCAAGGAGCGCAAGGAAGTAGCGGTGATCGCCGGCTTCCAGGGCGTGAACAAGGAAACGAACCGCATCACCACGCTCGGCCGTGGCGGATCCGATACCTCTGCGGTGGCGGTGGCGGCTGCGATCGGTGCCGAACGCTGCGACATCTATACGGATGTCGACGGCGTCTACACCACCGATCCGCGCGTCGAGCCCGATGCGCGCCGCCTCTCGAAGATCAGCTTCGAAGAGATGCTGGAAATGGCCAGCCTGGGCTCCAAGGTGCTGCAGATCCGCTCGGTGGAATTCGCCGG
>JBQCFU010000506.1:0-2942 GCA_051958775.1 Pseudolabrys sp. | reverse complement strand
TGGGCGCGCTGCTCGCGCTGCTCATCAGCGGCACCGAGCTGGGCGTGGTGGGCATCATCGGCATCGTGCTGCTGATCGGCATCGTGATGAAGAACGCGATCATGATGATCGACTTCGCGCTCGATGCCGAACGCGAGCAGAAGCTGTCGCCGGAGGATTCGATCGTGCAGGCGGCGCTGCTGCGCTTCCGGCCGATCATGATGACCACGCTGGCCGCGCTGTTCGGCGCGCTGCCGCTGGCGCTTGAAGGCGGCACCGGCTCGGAGCTGCGTAACCCGCTCGGCGTCACCATCATCGGCGGCCTGCTGCTGTCACAACTGCTGACGCTCTACACCACGCCGGTCATCTATCTCTACATGGAACGGCTGCGGGCGCGGCTGTCGCCGATCCCGGCCCGCGCGCCGCGCGCGACGCAGGTGACCGCGCAGACGATTCCACCGGCCGGGGACCGGCCGTGAACTTCTCCTACCCGTTCATCCGGCGGCCGATCGGCACCACGCTGATGGCCATCGGCCTGTTCCTGGTCGGCGCGGTCGCTTACGACTCGCTGCCGGTGTCGAGCCTTCCGTCGGTCGAATTCCCGACCATCAACATCATGGCGAACCGCCCGGGCGCCGATCCGGCGACCATGGCCGCCACCGTCGCCGCGCCGCTGGAGCGCCGTCTCGGCGAGATCGCCGGCGTGACCGAGATGACCTCGGTGTCGTCGCTCGGCTCGTCGCGCATCACGGTGCAGTTCGATCTGTCGCGCAATATCGAAGGCGCGGCGCGTGACGTGCAGGCCGCCCTCAACGCCGCGCTAGCGACCCTGCCCGGCGATCTGCCGACGCTGCCGACCTTCCGCAAGGCCAACCCGGCGGCAGCGCCGATCCTGATCCTCGCGCTGACATCGAAGACGATGCTGCCGAGCGCGATTTATGACGCTGCCGACACGGTGATCGTACAGCGGCTGTCGCAGATTGACGGCGTCGCCGAGGTGACGGCCGCCGGTTCCGAGCAGCCCGCCGTGCGGGTAAGAGTCGATCCGGTGCAGATCGCCTCCATGGGCCTGTCGATGGAGGATGTGCGCACCGCCATCGTCAACGCCAATGCGGTCGGACCGATCGGCGTGTTCGACGGACAGCAGCGCGCCTCCACCATCAGCACCAACAAGCAGCTCTCCGACCCACGCGATTACGAGCCGATCACCATCAAGACGGTGGACGGCAACGTGGTCAGGCTCGGCTCCATCGCCAAGGTCGATTCCGGCGTCCGCAACCGCTTCTCGGATGCGCGTTTCAACCGCGACCAGGCCGTGCTGCTGATCGTCACCAAGCAGGCCGACGCCAACGTCATCGAGACCGTGGACCGCATCTTCGCGGCGCTGCCGGATATCCAGCGGCTGGTCCCGGCCGGGCTTGAATTTTCGGTCCTCAGCGACCGGACCCAGACGATCCGCGCGAGCGTGCACGACATGGAACTGACGCTCGCCGCCACCGCGCTGCTGGTGATGGCCGTCGTGTTCCTGTTCCTGCGCCGCGGCGCTGCGACCATCGCCGCCGGCATCACCGTGCCGCTGTCGCTCGCCGGCACCTGCGCGGCGATGTGGGCGGTCGGCTTCTCGATCAACAATCTGTCGCTGATGGCGCTGGCGGTCAGCATCGGCTTCGTCGTCGACGACGCCATCGTCATGATCGAGAACATGTTCCGCAATCTCGAGAAGGGGCATTCGCCGCTGCGGGCGGCGATGATGGGCGCCAAGCAGATCGGCTTCACCGTCGTCTCCATCAGCATCTCGCTGATCGCCGCCTTCATCCCGCTGCTGTTCATGAGCGGCATCGTCGGGCGCCTGTTCCGCGAGTTCTCGGTGACACTTGCCTTCGCCATCGCCGTATCGACCGTGATCTCGCTGTCGGTGACGCCGATGGTCTGCGCCTATTTCGTGCGCTCGCCGCCGAGCCCAAACAGGACATGGCTCGACCGCACGGTCGAGGCGGTGCTGTCGCGGATGATCGCCTTCTATGCCCGCACGCTGGCGATCGTGCTGCGCCGTCACACGCTGGTGCTGTTCGTGTTCGTCGCCACGATCGCGCTGACGGTGTTCCTGTTCGTCAAGACGCCGAAGGGCTATTTCCCGCAGGACGACACCGGCCTCATTTTCGGTGGCACCCAGGCGTCGACCGACATCTCCTATCAGGCGATGGTAGACCTGCAGCAGAAGGCGCTGGACATCGTCATGGCCGACCCGGCCATCGCCAGCGTCGGTTCGTCCGTCGGGTCGAGCGGCTTCAACGGCTCGGTCAATCGCGGGCGCATGTTCATCAGCCTGAAGCCGCAGAATGAACGCGGCGGCATCAGCACGCAGGCCGTGGTGGCGCGTCTGCGCGCCAAGCTCACCAACATCGCCGGACTGCGCGTCTTCATGGTGTCGGCGCAGGATCTGCGCGTCGGCGGGCGACAGACAGACTCGCAATATCAGTTCACGCTGTGGAGTTCGGATTTCGACGAACTACAGAAATGGGTGCCGCGCGTTCAGGAGCGCATCCGCACCCTTCCCGGCATCGTCGACGTCACCACCGACCGCGAACAGGGCGGCCTTCAGGCCAACGTCAAGATCGACCGCGACGCCGCGGCGCGGCTGGGCGTACAGATTCAGGACATCGACAATGCGTTGAACAACGCTTTCTCGCAGCGACAGATCTCGACGTTGTACACCCAGCGCAACCAGTATCGCGTGATCATGGAAATCGATCCGCGCTATCAGGCCGACCCTTCCGATCTGCATCAGGTATTCGTCAAGGGCTCGTCCGGCCAGGTGCCGCTGTCATCCGTGGCGCGGAGCGCACGCGGACTGTCGCCGCTGGTGGTCAACCATCAGGGCCAGTTCCCGTCGGTCACCATCAGCTACAACATCACGCCGGGCGCCAAACTCGAAGAGATCACCGCGTCGATCACGCAGGCGG
>JBQCFU010000505.1:0-3714 GCA_051958775.1 Pseudolabrys sp. | reverse complement strand
TGGGAGCTTTTCGTTCCCGGTTGCCGCGCTGGTGATCAGTACAAATACGAAATTCTCGCACGCGACGGCACGCTCCTTCCGCTGAAAGCCGATCCTCTCGCCTTCGCCAGCGAGATGCGCCCCTCGACCGCCTCGATCGTGATCGATATCGATCATTTGCCTCGACCAAGCCCCACCCGCGACGACGTCAATGCGCTGAGCGCGCCCATGTCCATCTACGAGGTGCACCTGGGCTCGTGGCGTCGTCACGGCGACGGAAACCGCTGGCTCACCTATCGCGAGCTCGCCCAGCAACTACCGGCTTATGTGTCCGAGATGGGATTCACCCATGTGGAACTGCTGCCGGTGATGGAGCATCCGTTTGACGGCTCCTGGGGCTATCAGCCGACGGGCCTTTATGCACCCACCAGCCGCTTCGGTTCGCCTGAAGACTTTTCGGCGTTGGTCGATGCATTCCACGCCGTCGGCATCAGCGTGCTCCTCGACTGGGTGCCCGGGCATTTTCCGGACGATCCGCACGGCCTCGGGCATTTCGACGGAACGGCAGTCTACGAACATGCCAATCCGATGCAGGGCCGCCACCTCGATTGGGGCACGCTCATTTACAATTACGGACGCGTCGAGGTGGCGAATTTCCTGCATGCCAACGCGCTGTTCTGGCTCGATCATTATGGTGTGGACGGCCTCCGCGTCGATGCGGTCGCATCCATGCTCTATCTCGACTACAGCCGTCCGGCAGGAGGATGGATTCCCAACAAGTTCGGCGGCCGCGAGAACATCGAAGCCATCGCTTTTCTCCGGGAGATGAATCGCGACGTATTCGGCCACTTTCCGCACGCAACGACCGCGGCGGAAGAGTCGACCGCATGGCCGCAAGTATCGCGGCCGATCGAGCATGGCGGCCTCGGATTCGGCTACAAATGGAACATGGGTTGGATGCACGACACGCTGAATTACATCAGCCGCGATCCGATTTACCGTCGCCATCACCACGGCGACATCCTGTTTGGTCTGCACTACGCCTTTTCAGAAAATTTCATCCTGCCGCTGTCGCACGACGAGGTCGTGCATGGAAAAGGCTCGATCCTCGGCCGCATGCCCGGCGACCGCTGGCAGAAGTTCGCGAATCTCCGTGCCTATTACGCATTCATGTTCGCGCATCCCGGCAAGAAGCTGATGTTCATGGGGGGCGAGTTTGGGCAGGACAGCGACTGGAACCACGACATCGGCTTGCCATGGCACCTGCTCGATAACGCAGAGCATGCCGGCGTTCAGCGTCTCGTTTGCGATCTCAACCGGCTATACCGCGAAACGCCTGCGCTGCATGCCAAGGATTGCGAGCCCGACGGGTTCGAATGGCTGGTCACCGACGATGCCGCCAATAGCGTCTATGCCTGGATTCGCAAAGGTGACGCGACGACCGATCGCTGCGTCGTCGTGATGAATTTCACCCCCCAAGTGCTGCAGGATTATCGGGTGCGGGTGCCCTTCGCCGGCACCTGGCGCGAGGTGCTGAATTCCGATGCAGCGATCTATGGCGGCAGCAATGTGGGGAACGGGGGCCGTGTTTCGACCGTTGTGACGCGTGGCACTCCGGAGTTAAACCTTGTCATCCCACCGCTTGCTGCCCTCTATTTCGTTCCTGAGCGCTAACGGCCGCCTCGCGGCCGGTTCACCCTATCCGCTCGGCGCCACCTGGGACGGACGCGGCACGAATTTCGCGTTGTTCTCCGCCAATGCAACCAAGGTCGAACTTTGTCTGTTCGACAAGGAAGGTCGCCGTGAGACCAAGCGGATCGCGCTGCCGGAGCGCACCGAAGATATCTGGCACGGCTATTTGCCGAATGTGACGCCCGGGCAGCTCTACGGGTATCGCGTCCATGGCCCGTACGAGCCGGATGCCGGGCACCGTTTCAATCCCCACAAGCTGCTGGTCGATCCTTACAGCAAGCAACTCGGCGGCCATTTCGCCTGGACCGATGCGCATCTTGCCTATCGTGCTGGACACAAGAGCGAGGACTACGCCTTCGATCGTCGCGACAATGCGAGACACATGTATAAGTCCGTAGTGGTTGATCCCGCGCATACCTGGGAACGCACCGGCGGCCCGCGTACGCCGTGGGAAGACATGATCATCTACGAAGCGCATGTCAAAGGGCTGACGCGCGCACGCAACGACGTTCCGGAAGAGCTGCGCGGCACTTATCGCGGCCTCGCCGATCCCACCGTCATCAAACACCTGCGCCGTCTCGGCGTAACCGCGATCGAGCTTCTTCCGATCCATCTTTTCCTTGATGACCGGCAACTCGTCGACCGCAACCTGCATAACTACTGGGGCTACAACAGCCTGAACTTCTTCACGCCGGAGCCACGTTATGCGCGCGAAAGCGCCGCCCACGAATTCCGCAGCACAGTGGCAACACTCCACGATGCCGGCATCGAGGTGATCCTTGATGTGGTCTACAACCATACGGCCGAAGGTAATCATCTCGGCCCGACGCTCTGCTATCGTGGCATCGACAATGCCTCGTACTACTGGCTGATGCCCGACAATCCGCGTTTTTATGACAATGTCACCGGGACCGGAAACGCATTGAAACTGGCGCATCCGCGCGTCACCCAGATGGTGCTCGATTCCCTGCGCCATTGGGTCGAAACTTTTCACGTCGACGGATTCCGCTTCGATCTCGCCAGCGAGCTCGGCCGCATGCCGGCATTCGACCGCAATGCCCCGTTTTTTGCGGCGATCCGGCAGGACCCGGTGCTGGCCGGGATCAAGATGATCGCTGAGCCATGGGATCTTGGCATGGGCGGCTATCAGGTCGGCGGATTTCCCAACGGCTGGTCGGAATGGAACGACAAGTACCGTTCTGCGCTGCGGCGCTACTGGCGCGGCGATGCCGATATCCTCGGAGACGTGGCGAGTGCCATGACCGCATCGGCGCCGCAATTCAATCACGACAATCGCGGGCCGCGCGCGAGCATTAACCACATCACCGTACACGATGGGTTCACCCTCGCCGACCTCGTCAGCTACGAACACAAGCACAACGAGGCGAACGGTGAAGACAACCACGACGGCTCCGACGACAATCTGAGCACCAATTGTGGCGTCGAAGGCGCGACGGATGATCCTGCCGTTCTCGACTGCCGGCGGCGCCTGCGCCGCAATCAACTCGCGTGCCTGATGCTGGCGCAAGGCGTGCCGTTGATGCTGGCCGGCGACGAAGTCGCCAACAGCCAGGGCGGCAATAACAACACCTATTGTCAGGATAACGAGATCGGCTGGGTCGACTGGTACACGCCGAGCGGCGCCGATGACATGACCGATTATGTCAGCCACCTGACGCAGTTGCGCCAAACCTTTCCGCAGCTCAAACCGAACCGCTGGCTGCAGGGCGAACGAAGCGACGGGACGCACGACGTGATGTGGCTGACCCCTGCTGGCACTCCGATGTCCGACAGCGACTGGAGTTTTCCCGGCGCTCGCTTTCTCGCTTATGTGCTGGCCCCACTCGACCGCGAAGGACGCCCCCTGCTGATCGTGCTCAACGGGGCCGCCGATCCCGTGGGCGTGACGGCGCCCGATTGGCCGAATGTGACGCGTTGGTCGCGCGTTTTATGCACAATGCAGGACGATCCGTTCGCGCCTTTCGAGCTTGAGCGCGGCGCCGCCTACGATGCGCCGGCTGGCGCGGTGATGGCCTTTGCAGG
>JBQCFU010000504.1:0-2314 GCA_051958775.1 Pseudolabrys sp. | reverse complement strand
CGACATTCAGGCGAAGCGTTACGCCGCCCTGGGTCTCAACGGCGTGCGCACCAATGCGCAGGCGCAGGGATCGGTGCTGGAAAAGATCGCGCAGGCCGATGCCGCCGGCATGACCCTGCTACGCGATGCCGCCGACGCCATGCGGCTCTCGGCGCGCAGCTATCATCGCGTGCTGCGGGTGGCGCGTACGCTCGCCGATCTCGACGGCGCCGACGCTATCGGCCGTGTGCATCTTGCCGAGGCGCTGTCCTACCGCACCCGCAACGACAAGCTGCGGCGCGCGGCCTAGAGCGGTTTCAAGCGAAAACAGCGGCGGTTCGCGCGCAACGCGATAAACGAGATAAAGCGTGAGCCCCGTTTGGATTCTCCAGCTTCGCGAGAGTTCCATCTTTACCGGCGGTTAACCATCTCGTGCGCACAGTAATCGTCGCGTTGCAAGCTTTGTTGTTGTGACATTCCGGACGGACAGCCGCTCCGCTTGTTGTTTCTGGAATTGTTTTTCAGAGCGGTCCTTGAGGCCACCATGCTGCCGCTGCATCGCGCTGCCGTTCCCGTCTTGCTCGCCGCTGTCGTCTGTGCCGGCTATGTCTTCTGGCCGAAGCCCGGTGCTGCCTGCTTTCGCGCCGGTGCCGCGCAGTACCAGATCACCAGCGCCGCGCATCCAACCTATACGGTACGCTTCACCGCCGACGACACTGCCGAACTGAAGCTGCACCTGGTGGACACCGCTGACACCGCCGATGTGGTGCTGGTGGATGAAGACGCGGCACAGCCCTGCTCCGCGATTCCGACCCAGACCATCCGCGTCGATGCCGCCGACGCTGCACCATCAGCTGCTGACGTGACAGTCCATCTCTCGTCCGCACCCGACGCGCCCAAACTCTATGTTCGCTCCGCTGCGTTCACCCGACAGGAAGCGGCGGCGCTGATCGCCGTGTTATGGCGGCAACAGCACGGCGCACATCGCCAGGCACTCGCACAGCGGCACTGATCGCTTAACTCCCTGTTCACTATAACCGCGCGGCCTTCGCCGCCGGAACGAAATCGCAACATTCGCGGCGGCATGGTCACTCCCGGGTTAAGACCGCGAGTTTGGTGATGCGTGAGCGGAACAAGATAGTGCGGCGGATCGATGCCATGCTCGGCCGCTCGGTGCTGTTCGGACGCGCCGCCGTCATCACCATCGGCGTGTTCATGGGCGCTGCCGGCTTTCTCTCCGGCATGCAGGCGAGCCACGACACTTATAATCCGCATGCTTATGCCATCGGCAGTGCCATGCTGCTGATGCTGACGTGCCTGGTGCTTGCAGGCGTGCTGATGAGCCGCCGCAAGCTGAAGCGCCGCCTTGCGGCCGCAGAGCGGCGCATCGAGAGCCTGATCGACACCACCTGGGAACTGCGCGAGGCGCAAGATCGCGCCGCGCATCTGCTCGATGCGCATGGCGACGTCATCGTGCGCCGCGATGCCGCCGGTCACATCACGTTTGCCAATCAGGCGTACCGCACGCTGGCGCAGGGCACGCCGCCTGGTGCTCCTCTTGCCATCATCGAACAGGGACCGGCGAGCGTGTTCGACGACGGGACGCGGATCCACGACCAGAAGATCGCAACAACTGCCGGCGCACGCTGGATCGCCTGGCGCGAAGTTGCCGTGCGCGGCGATGCCGGCGCAGAAATCCAGGCGGTCGGCCGCGACGTCACCGCGCGCGTCGCCACCGAACAGGCACTGACCGAGGCCCGTGACGCAGCGGAAGCCGCGAACCGCGCCAAATCGCGCTTTCTCGCCACCGTCTCCCATGAAATCCGCACGCCGCTAAACGGCATTCTCGGCATGACCGGCCTCCTGCTCGACGGCCGGCTGACACCGGAACAGCGCACCTACACGACCGCCGCAAAGACCTCCGGAGAGAATCTGTTGTCGCTGATCGAAGACATGCTCGACTTTTCCAAGATCGAGGCCGGCAAGATCGACCTCGCATCGCAGCCGCTGTCGCTGACAACACTGGTCGAAGATGTGGTCGAACTGCTGGCGCCGCGCGCGCACGGAAAAGGGATCGAAATCGCATCTTACGTCGATGCGCGCGTGCCAGCTCAGGTGATCGGCGATCCAGCACGGCTGCGGCAGGTGCTGCTCAATCTCACCGGCAACGCCATCAAGTTCACCGAGCGCGGCGGCGTCTCCATCATCATCGAGCCGTCGAAGCGAACGGGTGCCGCCATCCATGCGATCGATATCGCCGTGCGCGACACCGGTATCGGGCTGAGCGCCGCCGATCAGCAACGCGTGTTCGAAGAGTTCGAGCAGGCCGACACGG
>JBQCFU010000503.1:0-4862 GCA_051958775.1 Pseudolabrys sp. | reverse complement strand
CGGCGAGAAGATGTGTTACATGTCGGTGCCGGACTACACCTCCGCACAATGGGCCGAGATGGCCGGCGTCGATGTTGCCGTTCTCGGCGACAGCCTGGCGATGATTGCGCACGGTCACCGCAACACCGTTCCCGCCACCATGGACATGATGGTGATGCATGGTCAGGCCGTGCGGCGCGGCGCGCCCAACACCTTCCTGCTCGGCTGCATGCCGTATCAGAGCTACAACACGGTTGACCGTGCGCTGGTGAATGCGACGCGCTTCATGCAGGATTCGCTGGCGGATGCGGTGAAGCCGCAGGGTGGTAAATCGCAGGCGCATATTCTGAGGGCCCTGGTCGATTCCGGTATTCCCACGGCCTCGCATATCGGCCTTACCCCGCACACCATCGCCATGTTCGGCGGTTTCAAGATCCAGGGCCGCACCGCCGATGCGGCGATGAAGATCCTTGAGGATGCGCTCGCCATCGAGGACGCCGGCTGCTTCATGCTGGAGTTCGAGGCGGTGCCGGCCAAGATCGCCAAGCTCATTTCCGAGCAGCTGACGATCCCGACCATCGGCATCGGTGCCGGCGCCGGCACTGACGGGCAAATTCTGCTCTGCTACGACCTGCTCGGCGTGTTCACCGACTTCAAGCCGAAATTCACCAAGCGATTTGCCAAGCTCACCGAGGTCGCGGTCGACGGCATCAAGCAGTACGTCAGGGAAGTGAAGGAGGGGGTTTTCCCCGACGACGATCATTCCTATGGCGTCAATGAAGCCGAATATGAGAAGTTCGAAGCCATGGTGTGTAAACGCAGGCAGATCTGACATGCGTCGTGGTGAACGGCAGTTTTCGCCAGCAACGGCGGCGCGGCGTCGGCAGACGGCGCGGCCGGCGGCAAAGGTTGCCAAGCGCGTGCCGAAGAAGCCATCCATCGATGATGGTCTTGCTGCCGAGCCGCTGACGGAGCAGGCGTTCCGCGCTATCGAAGAGGCCATCGTCACGCTGAAGCTCAAGCCCGGTGCGGTGCTGTCCGAACAGGCGCTGTCGGCTTCGACCGGTTTCGGTCGCACGCCGATCCGCGAAGCCCTGCAACGCCTGGCGCGTCAGGGGCTGGTGACCATCCTGCCACGCAAGGGCATCCTCGTGGCCGATCTCAATCCGCGCAATCAGTTGCTGCTGATGGAGGTGCGCCGCGAGATCGAACGGTTGCTGAGCCGCGCCGGCGCCGAACGCGCCACGCCGGAGCAGCGAACCGAACTCGAGGGCATCGCCCGCGGCATGGATGCCGCGGCGACCAGCAACGACGACATATCCTTCATGCGGCTCGACCGCGAAATGAACGCGTTGATGCTCGATGCCGCGCATAACGAATACGCGGCGCGGTCGGCCAAGCTGTTCCAGGGTTTGGCGCGCCGCTACTGGTACATGCACTACCGCGTTGCCGCCGATCTGCCGCTGTGCGCGCGGCTTCATGCGGCGCAGGCGCGCGCCATCGCCACGGGCGACCCGGCCGCCGCCGCGGCGGCGAGCGACAAGCTGATGGATTATGTCGAGACTTTCACCCGCACGACCGTATCCGTGTGACAACAGCAGCGTGACATCATGGCGACATTCGAAGGCTTGCGAACGATCGACGGACTGAAGGTGACGGTGGATGGCCGGCCGCTGCCGGAGCATTACGAGGTGAAGCAGTTCACCAAGTATGGCTTCGAATGGACCTATGAAGGCGACAGCCCGCAGCAGCTCGCGCTCGCCATTCTGGTCGAACACACCCGCGATCCATCAAAGGCGATCCGTCTGTCGGAGCCGTTCATGAAATCGGTGGTCGCCAATCTCGACAATGACTGGACGCTGACCGGCGCCGAGATCGACACGGCGCTGCAGTCCATCGAGACGCACTGAGAGCGGCCGTTCAGCCGCTCTGGCTTTCCAGCCAGTTCAGGAAGATATCCGTCGTCCGCAGAATGTGGTTGCGCATCGCCGCTTTCGCCGCCGCGCTGTCGCGTTTTGTCAGCGCCGCGAGGATTTCCTCATGCTGCGCGATGTTCTCTTCCATCAGGTGATAGGGGATCTGTGCGGCATAGCTGAGGATGATGCCGATCACGTCCTTGTTCATTTCGTCGATCAGGCCGACCAGCCGATCGTTCTGGCTCGCCTTGCTGATCACGGCATGAAACTGCTCGTTATAGGTAAGCCATGAACTCGGTTTGCCGTTGCCGGCGGTGGAGCGCAGAGCATCGGCGTATTTCACCTGCAGCCCCTGCAGCGTTTTCAATTCGTCGGCCGTGAGCCAGTTGGTCGCGAGTTCGGCCGCGAGTCCTTCAAGCTCGGCCCGGATCTGGAACGCTTCGCGCACCGTCTTGGGTGTGGGGACCTTGATCTTCGCCCGCCCGGACGGTGTCAGGCTGATGACCGAGCGCGCCTCGAGAAACCGCAACGCTTCGCGGATCGGCGTGCGGCTGGTCGAGAACATTTCCGCCAATTGATATTGGCTGAGATGGTCGCCGGGCGCGAGGCGGCCGGTCCGGATGTCGTGAAGGATTTCTTCGGCGATATCGACGGAGGTGCGCTTGCGCTGCTGTGTCGCGGTTTTGCGTTTGGCTTTGATGGTCATTCGGGAGGTGGCAGCGGCGGCGAACGGAAACTCCGCGGCAATCTACTCACAAATCGGCGCCCGTGCCACGGCCACGCTATGCCCCGTCGCGCTTGACAATGGGATACGTATATCGTCGAATGGGATACCATTTGCATCCGGGGAGGTTGTGATGACCGCACTGGCGACCCAAGCGAAGACCGAACAGAAACTGCCGGGCGATGAGGGCGGTCCGCTGACGCCTGATCATCAGCCGATGCGCGCCAAGCACATCGACGAGCAGGGCTGGGCTCTGCTGCGTTACGAAGGTCAGACGACGAAAATGCTGTTTCACCCGACGGCGGACGATCCGACCGTGCCCAACGCCGGCCTTGTTCGCTACGAACCCGGTTCGGGCCATCCGCTGCACAATCACTGGTTCGCGCAGGTCTGGTACGTCCTTGAGGGTGAGTTTCTCATCAACGGGAAGACCTACGGCGTCGGCAGCATGATCTTCCATCCCGATCCGCATTACGAATATGCGCTGACGACCAGGACCGGCGGCACCATTCTCTACGTGCAGTATACAGGGCCGACGACGCGCAAGGCGCCGATCTATGACGGCCGTTTCAATCTGACCGAGCGCAAGCGGCTGGAAGAAGAGACGACCGAATACTGACGGCGGACGCAGTCATGCCGCGGGGCGAATATCCGCTCTGCGCGCAAGATATGCGGCGTGACAGGTGAAGCGGCACGCCGGCCCTTGAGAGGAGGGTCGGTGGGCAGCCTCCGGCTGCGGCATTTGCGCGGCCGGACGGCCTTGCACTGACATGCTGCTGATATATCATACACTGGGAAACGTCTAAAGCCGGAGAAGCCGCAGCAAGCGGTCCCGGTTCATGGTGCCGCCGCGAATATGCGGCCAGAGGGAGGGAAACGATGTCTGTTACACGCCGCAAACTGCTGAAGTCTGCTGCCGCTGTCGGTGCGCTCGCCGCCTCCGGCCAGGTGTTCACCGGAGGAGTGTTCGCGCCGGCGATCGCGCAGAACAAACCCTTGCGCATCGGTATTCTCGCGCCGCGTTCGGGTGTTGCCGCCGGACCGGGCGAGAATGGTATCCGCGCATCGCAGTGGACGATGGAGAAATTCAATGCGGCGGGCGGCATCGGCGGCCGCAAGGTCGAACTGGTGATCGAGGAAGAGACCTCGCCGAAGGATACGATCGAACGTTTCTCCAAGCTGGTGCAGCAGGAGAAGGTCGATTGCACCATGGGCATCATCTCGACGGGTGTCGGCCTCGCACTCGGCCCGGTGGTCGAGGAAGCCCGTGCGCTGACGATCTATTGGGACGGCACCACGCAGGACGGCGTAGTCGAGAAGCTCCCCAATCCGAAATACCTGTTCCGGTCCTGCGACAACGAATGCGAGGCGATCATGGCCTCACTGCTCGCGATCAAATACTGGAAGGGCCAGTTTGTCACCGTCGCCGGCATCAATCCGGACTATTCGTACGGCCGCAACAATCAGGCGGCGTTCCTTGCGCTGCTCAAGCGCTTCGGAATCGAGCACAAGGTCGTCACCGAGCAATGGGTGAAGGTTGGTTCGCTCGAACTGACCAGCCAGGTCGCCGCGCTGAAGGCGGCGAAGCCGGATCTGATCTTTTCCTCGCTGCTATTCGCCGATCTGCCGGTGTTCATGAAGCAGGCGCACGCCGCCGAATTGACCAAGGGTACCAAGATGGTGTTCCCCGGCGCCGGCTGGCAGCACTCGCTGATGAAGAAGGAGTTCACGCCGGAAGGCATGATCTTCGGCCACAACACGTTGTACTTCGACAATCCGAAGGCGAGCCCGCTCGCGAAGGAATTCGTCGCCTGGTACCACAAGACCCACAACGACTACCCGAACTGGGAAGCCGATCGCGCTTACTTCTCCATCCAGTCCTACAAGCAGGCGGTGGAAGCGGCGATGAAGGCCAAGGGCGGATCGTGGCCGACGCAGGACGAGATCGCGCAGGCGATGATCGGCCAGAACGTCGACAGCCTCGGCGGTAAGGGCTCGTGGCGCAAGGACAAGATCGCCGACCAGACCTATGTGCAGGGGCTCAGCACCCACAAGAACAAATACGATTTCGTCACGCTCCAGGACAATTTCGACACGATGTATTCGCCCGATCTGCAGAAGCCGGCAGGGGCGGATTTCTGGAGGTGGATCGAGACCGCCAAATTCAACATCTGATCACATCCGATCCGTTCACAAACTGATCTGACGCAAGCGGTCTGAATGTCGGCATTTGCCAATATCCT
>JBQCFU010000502.1:0-3131 GCA_051958775.1 Pseudolabrys sp. | reverse complement strand
CGAGGCTTTCATTTCCTCGAAGCCGGAGCGGACGATCACCTTCACGTCGTCGCCGCCGAGACGGCGCGCGGAGCGGCAGCAGTCCATGGCGGTGTTGCCGCCGCCGAGGACAATCACACGCTTGCCGATCTTGCTGATGTGGCCGAACGACACGGACGACAGCCAGTCGATGCCGATATGGATATTGGCGGCGCCTTCCTGCCGGCCGGGAATGTCGAGGTCGCGGCCGCGTGGCGCGCCGGAGCCGACGAACACGGCGTCGTAGCCGTCGGCGAGCAGTGTCTTCAGGCTTTCGACGCGCGTGCCGCCCTTGAAGGTGACGCCGAGACCAAGGATGTAACCGGTTTCCTCATCGATCACGCTGTCGGGCAGACGGAACTTGGGGATCTGCGTGCGGATCATGCCGCCGGCTTTGGGATCGGCGTCGAACACCGTGCAGTCATAGCCGAGCGGGGCGAGGTCGCGTGCCACCGTCAGCGAGGCGGGGCCACCGCCAATGAGCGCGATGCGCTTGCCGTTCCTGCGCTGCGCGGGCTTCGGCAGGCGTGCGGTGATGTCGTCCTTGTAGTCGGCGGCGACGCGCTTGAGGCGGCAGATCGCAACCGGCTCATCCTCGACGCGCACGCGCCGGCAGGCCGGCTCGCAGGGGCGGTCGCAGGTGCGCCCGAGAATTCCCGGGAACACATTCGACTTCCAGTTGATCATGTAGGCGTCGCTGTAACGGCCTTCCGCGATCAGACGGATATATTCGGGAACGGGCGTGTGGGCCGGACAGGCCCATTGGCAGTCGACGACTTTGTGAAAGTAATCAGGCGCCGCGATATCGGTATTCTTCATTCTCTCCCCGGCACGCGCCCCGCATGACGAAAATTCTTGAAGTGTGATGGTCGCTCTGCGGAGTGGTCTTTCCTCATTGTGTCGGTCTGTCGCCGACTCCGGGAAGTTTAGATTAGCCTTATTCCAAAGGCCACCCGGCTTTTGCCATAGAGCCGGACAACTATCGGTGAGGATTGTTCTTTTCGCGCTGTGAAAGCGGCGTTATAGGGGCGCGGAACCCGTCGAGAAGGGCGGAACCGGCAAAATTGCAATGAAGCTCGTTGTTTTTGACTGTGACGGTACGCTGGTCGATAGCCAGCACATGATCTGTGCTGCGATGCAGCAGGCCTATGACCAGCATGGTCTGGTCTGCCCGGCGCGCGAAACCGTGCTGTCGATCGTCGGCCTGTCGCTGCAGGAAGCTTTCGTGACCCTTGCCGCGGGCAATGCCGGGCATCCGATCGAGGCGCTGGTGGAAAGCTACAAGAATGCATTCCACGGGTTGCGCCGCGACAACACGCATCACGAGCCGCTGTATCCCGGCGCGCGCGACGCGGTGGAGACGCTGGCGGTTCGTGATGATGTCTTGCTCGGCATCGCCACCGGCAAGTCGGTGCGCGGCGTCAAGCTGGTGCTGGGACACCACGGCCTGTACGACCGCTTCGCCACCGTGCAGGCCGCCGACACTGCGCCGTCGAAACCGAACCCGACGATGCTGCATCAGGCGATGCGCGAGGCGGGCGCTGCGCCGCAGGACACGGTGATGATCGGCGACACGGTGTTCGATATCGCCATGGCGCGCGCCGCCGGCGTTGCCGCCATCGGTGTGAGCTGGGGTTATCATCCGGTGGCCGATCTGCACGCCGCGGGCGCCGATGTCGTGGTCGACGACTTCGCGCAGCTGCTGCCGGCGCTGGAAATGCGTTGGGGCGGCACGGTGTTACCCTCTCCCTCAAGGGAGAGGGAAGAAGAAGCATCGCGGTAAAACCATGCGCGACATCTTCGAAGAGATTTTCGACAACCCGCCGCTCGATCCGACCGAGGCGGCGCGTCGCAACATGCGACCGCTGCGCAAGCGCTTCTACAAGCAGGCGACAGTGGACGCGAACAACGCGATCCTGCTCGACGACAAGCCGGTGCGCACGCCGGCGCGGCGTTCGCTCGCGGCGCCGAGCGTCGCGATCGCGCAGGCCATCGCCGACGAATGGAATATGCAAGGCGAGATGATCGATCCGGCGACGATGCCGCTGACGCGGCTCGCCAATGCGATCATCGACGGTGTCGCCGATGCACCGCAGCCGGTGGCCGACGAGATCGCGCGCTATCTCGCCAGCGACCTGGTGTTCTATCGCGCCGGCGAGCCGGCGAGCCTGGTCGAGTGGCAGGCACGGCACTGGGATCCGGTGCTCGCCTTCGCGCGCGATCAGCTCGGCGCGCGCTTCGTGCTGGCCGAAGGCGTCGTGTTCCAGCATCAGCCGGAACAGGCATTGACCGCGGCGCGTCGCGCGATTCCGTCCGATCCGTGGCGTCTCGGCGCGCTGTCGTCGATCACCACATTGACCGGCTCGGCGTTGATCGCGCTCGCGCTCGATGCCCGCGCGCTCCATGTCGAGGAGGCCTGGGCCGCGGCGCATGCCGACGAGGATTTCCAGATGCAGCAATGGGGCCGCGACGAACTCGCGCTCAAGCGGCGCACTTTCCGTGAAGCGGAGATGCGCGCCGCCGCGCTGATCCTCGACCGCGCCGGTTCCTGATCGTTTCTGCCGCGCTTTCCGCCGCGAATCCCATTACACATGATGGGATCGGGAATTTGCGGGGTTACGGATGGTCACCATTCCGCCGCTCGTCTCGGGCTACGGCGTTGTGCAACAGCGGGTGCATTCGGATGCCTCGTCTCATTCGGGGCAGGGTACGGCTGCGCCTGCCGCGCCGCCAGCCCCGACCGATCCGCTGCTGGCTCTGCTCGATGCCACGCTGAAATCCGCCGCCGTCCGTCAGAACGGACTGGCGCCGCTTTATGCCGATCTCACCGCTCTGGCTGCGCGTCCGGACCTGCCGCCGGGGCTGCGGGCAGCGGTCGAAGCCGTGCTGGGGTTGCAACTGCCGACCGGTGCGCTCGGGGCACATACCTTGCAGATCGCGGTGGCGCGCTCCGGCCTGTTTCTGGAATCGGCGCTCGCCTCCGGGCAAATGGGTGCGCCCGACCTCAAGGCCACGCTGATCAATCTGCGGGCGGTGCTGCAAAGCTTCCTCGGCGCCGAGCCTGAAGCCTCGGTGCGGCCCGCGCCGCCGCCGCCTTATCCGGGCGCGCCGCC
>JBQCFU010000501.1:0-4941 GCA_051958775.1 Pseudolabrys sp. | reverse complement strand
CGACGCCAAGGACGAGATCGAAAAAGGATTCAGCGCCGTCGCGGCCTCGGCCGGCCAGCCTCTGGCGCCGTTCTTCCGCTTCCCGGCCCTGCGTCAGACCCCCGACACGGTCGCCTATCTGGGCGAGCGCAACATCGCGATGTGGTCGTGCGTCGCCGACTCCTTCGACTTCAAGGCGAGCAATCCAAAGAAGATTATCGACACGGTGTTGGGCAAGCTCGACAAGCGCGGCAAGGGCATCATCCTGATGCACGACTTCCAGGCTTCGACCGCTGCGGCGATCGGCCCGCTGCTCGATCGCCTGCATGCGGGCGGTTACAAGGTCGTGCAGATCAAGGGCAAGGAGCCACTGAAGTCGCTGCCGGAATTCGACGAGATCGCCAAGAAGGAGATCGGTGGTGGCGTCGAGAACGCCCGGCCGATGTCGAGCGTGATCAAGACGATCAGCGAATAACCACGCGATCAGCGCTGCGGGAAAAGCCGGCCATGCACCGCATGGCCGGCTTTTTTCATCTCTGCGCGCGGTCGATGCCGGCAGGTGGACGCCCCGAAACGGTGCCGCGCTGTGCGACGCGCGAGGTGCGGGCCAGCCCGTGTTCGGTCTTCTCCCAGCGGTAGGGGGCGCGGACAAGCTGCGCCAGCGCGCGCCACGCCGCATATGACAGCAGCAGCCAGTGCCACGGCGTCAGCAGCAACACCCACACGGTCGACGGCAGGCCCTGCCGCAGCAAGCCGACGCAGCCGAGCAGGATCGACGTGAGATAACCCGCCGCTGCCGTGATCGAGAACAGAGCGAAGGCGAATGGCAGCGTGTGTGCCTCAGTGAGGTCGGGCACGTGGGTCACGAGCGTCCAGACGAGTCCGATCAGGAAGAACGGATGCACCAGCGCTGCCAGCACGTTGCCGCCGACCACAAGCTGAAACACCAGGAACGAGAATGGGCCGAGGTCGCGCAGCAGCCGCCAGGGATGGCGCATATGCACCAGCCACGTCTGCATCCAGCCTTTGAACCAGCGTGTGCGCTGGCGCAGCCATCCGCCCAGCCGGTTCGGCGCTTCCTCATAGGTCGCTGAGGCGATCACGTCGGCCTGATAGCCGAACCGTGCGAGCCGCATGCCGAGATCGGCATCTTCGGTGACATTGTAGCTGTCCCACGCACCGGCGCGGCGCAGGAGATGGGTGCGAAAATGGTTCGAGGTGCCGCCGAGCGGCAGCGGCACCCGCAGCGCCGCCAGCGTCGGCAGGATCAGATCGAACTGCGCCGCATATTCCGCCGTATAGAATCCGGCCAGCCAGCCGTCGGCAGTATTGTCGATGGCAAGTCGCGCCTGCACGCAGGCGAGTTCGGGGCCGGCCCGGCGGAAGGCGGCCAGCGCGCGGCGGAGTTGGCTCGGCTCCGGCCGGTCCTCGGCGTCGTAGACGACCACGAAACGACCGGTGACGAACGGCAGCGCGAGGTTGAGCGCCTTTGGCTTCGTGCGCGGGCCGATGTCGGGCGCGATCAGCACATCGATATAAGGCGGAAGACCGATGCGCTGCAGTTCCGCCAGTGTTTCAGTGTCGTCGCGCTCCAGCACCAGTTTGATGTCGAGCCGCTCTTTCGGATAATCGAGCTGCTGCAGCGCGCTGATCAGCCGCTCGACGCAGCGGGCCTCACGATAGAGCGCGACGATGATCGAATAAGCCGGCAGGCCGCAGTCGGCCGGAAGCGCGCCGCGCGGCCCACGCAGCGTCAGCCCGGCAATCACGCCGGTCAGTCGCAGCACGATCCAGGCGACGAACAAAACCGCCAGCAGGACATTGACCGCGAAGGTGACCTCGAACGGCAGCGCAGTGAGCGCGGCCGTGGCAACGGCCATGATGAGCGCCAGCGTCGCCACGATCCCGTGGTTGGGGCCTGGCGCTGCCGACAGATCGGGCCGGGTGATGCTGACGGTGGTGGTTGCCTGTTCACCGAGCGCTGTGCTCGCATGGCGCAAGACGTAATTCCTGATGCGCGCCGGCGCGGTGAGACGGAATTGCCGCCGCAGCGACGGCTGCATGCGCATCGCGCCGATGAAGCGCCTGACGTCCTGGGGCGCCAGAACGAAAATCCGCTCCGATCCGGTTTGCAGCGGCAACATTCCTCCGGCGATGGCCTCGATGAATCGTGCGTCGTCAAGCGGGCAGTCGCCGCGCTGTATCGTCTCGAGCGGCTCGAAGGCGAGGCCAAGCTCGGCGGCCAGTGTCCGGAAGTAGTCGTCTTCGCTGATAAGACCGTGCGCGATGAGAACGCGATGCGCGTCGAGACCCAGGGCATGGGCACGGGTTGCCGCTGCCGCCAGGACGGCGGGTGCCAGACGCTGGCGCAGGCAATCAAGCTCCGGCGCATCCGCGATCGCGTTCTGCGTTGCCGCCCCACCAATGCCAGAGAGCATGGATGCTCCTGCTGGCTGACCGCGGCGCGGAATACGCCGCGTTCCCCCGGTTCAGGCTAACATGAGCGCGCAACCGCACGTCAATGTCGGCCTAACGTCGGCACTCACGATTGCGTGCCGCGCATTGGTATCAGGCTGCGGCGGTGCTAGATGGGGGGAATGGAAACCCTGGTCAGTTCGCTGGTGCCGGTTGCGGTCGGCGTTGTCGCCGTCATTCTGCTGCTTGGCCTTTTCAACATGATGCGCGGCGGCTCGCCGAACACTTCGCAGAAGCTGATGCGGCTGCGCGTGCTGGCCCAGTTCATCGCCATCATCATTATTATGACGGCGATCTATTTCATGCAGCGTTGAGGGTTCAGCGCGCCGGCACCGCGCGCAGATAGCGCTCGGGTTCGGCCTGCGTCTTTTTGTGCTTGTGCACCTTGACCTTGGCTTTCTTCTTGGCGGCGCTCCATTCGGTCACGGTGGATTGCGCCGCGGGTTGCAGCACCGGTGCAACGACGGTTGCGGTCAGGAAGGCTGCGGCGACGGCGGCAAGCATCTGGCGCATTGGGCTTTCCTCCCGGAGTGACGGCAGCGACCATGGCGGCGCCCCGTCCGACTGCGATACAGTATCGGATCGTAACACAAGCTGCAGCAGACAGAGGTCCGTATGGTCGTCCTCAACCGCATCTACACCCGCACCGGCGACGACGGCACCACCGCGCTCGGCAGCGGCGCACGGCGCAAAAAATACGACCTGCGGGTCGATGCCTACGGCACGCTCGATGAGGTCAATGCGGTAATCGGCCTCGCGCGCCTGCATACGGCGCAGGACAAGCCGCTCGATGCGGCGCTGTCGCGCATCCAGAACGATCTGTTCGATGTGGAGGCCGATCTCTGCCTCGCGGAGAAAGGACCGGGCGGGGCGCGCCTCACCGTAACCGACACCCAGGTCGCCTGGCTGGAACAGCAGATCGACGCCTTCAACGCCGAGCTTGCGCCGCTGCGCTCGTTCATTCTGCCCGGTGGCAGCGCCGCCTCGGCCTATCTGCATCTCGCCCGCACCGTCTGCCGCAGGGCGGAACGGATCATGGTGGCGTTGCGCGACCAGCCGGGCGAGCATGTGGACGCGCCGGCGCTCAAATACGTCAATCGCCTGTCGGATTTCCTGTTTGTCGCCGGCCGCCACGCCAACGGCAAAGGAACCGGTGACGTTTTGTGGGCTCCGGGGCAGAACCGATAGTGGTGTTTTCGGGCGAAGAAGGCGCCAATTCGCACCACAAAACCGAGGTCCGGAGGCTGAAAACGTGTGTTTGCAAGGCCTTGGCAGCGTTGACACCGAAACGGCGCGGCCATTAGGTTGCTCTGCACAAAAAATGGCCCTCAGCCCACAATCGGCCTGCTTACGGCAGCCTGCTTAAGGATCGTCCGTCGATGAAAATCCTCGTCCCCGTGAAGCGGGTGGTCGACTACAACGTCAAAATCCGCGTCAAGCCTGATGGCTCCGGGGTTGATCTGGCGAATGTGAAGATGTCGATGAACCCGTTCGACGAGATCGCGGTGGAAGAAGCGCTGCGGCTGAAGGAGGCGGGGAAGGCTGCGGAGATCGTCGCGGTGTCGGTCGGCCCGCAGCAGGCCTCGGAGACGATCCGCACGGCCCTGGCGATGGGCGCCGACCGCGGCATCCTGGTGAAGACCGACGGCGTGGTCGAGCCGCTGGCGGTGGCGAAGATCCTCAAGGGGATCGTCGAAGCCGAACAGCCCGGCCTCGTCATCCTCGGCAAGCAGGCGATCGACGACGACAGCAACCAGACCGGCCAGATGCTGGCGGCGCTGCTCGGCTGGCCGCAGGGCACGTTCGCCTCGAAGCTGGCGATCGAGGGTGACGGCATCGCCGTGACGCGCGAAGTCGACGGCGGCTTGCAGACGGTCAAGCTCAAAGGCCCCGCCATCGTCACCACCGATCTGCGGCTCAACGAGCCGCGCTACGCTTCGCTGCCGAACATCATGAAGGCGAAGAAGAAGCCTATCGACGAGAAGGCGCCGGGCGATTATGGCGTCGACGTCACGCCGCGGCTCACAGTGGTGAAGACCAGCGAGCCGCCGGGCCGTCAGGCCGGCGCCAAGGTCGGATCGGTCGCCGAACTGGTCGGCAAGCTCAAGGACGCCGGGGTGATCTGATGACGACGCTGCTGATTGCCGAACACGACAACAAGACCCTCAAGGACGCGACCACCAAGGCGCTGACGGCGGCGAAGGCGCTGGGCGGCGAGGTGCATGTGCTGATCGCCGGCAAGGACGCCAAGGGCGCGGCCGACGCGGCCGCCAAGCTCGACGGGGTGAGCAAGGTGCTGCTCGCCGAGGGCGACGCTTACGCGCACATGCTGGCCGAGCCGACCGCGGCGCTGATCGTCGCGCTGGCCGGGCCTTACGACGCGCTGATCGCGCCGGCCACCACCAACGGCAAGAACATCATGCCGCGGGTCGCCGCGCTCCTTGATGTGATGCAGCTCTCCGACATCACCAAGGTGATCTCGGCCGA
>JBQCFU010000500.1:0-2247 GCA_051958775.1 Pseudolabrys sp. | reverse complement strand
TGATCCTGTTCCGGACCGAGCATTCGCGGCGCACGCTGGTCGAGAAAGTGGATTTCATCAGCGCGCCGGGCGTGAGCGCGGACGGCGTCCATCGGACCGGCGGGCCGATCGCACTGATCACCAACCGCTGCTTCTTCCGGTTCGATCCGGCCCGAAAACGCTTCCGGCTGGAGAGCATCCATCCGGGTCACACGGTCGAAGAGATTCGCGACCACACCGCCTTCGATTTCGATCAACCGAACGACGTGGCCGTGACCACACCGCCGTCGGCCGAGACGCTGATCTTGATGCGCGACACCGTCGCGCCGCAGCTCGCCGAGGTCTATCCGCAATTCGCGTCGGAGGTATTCGGCATCACCCAGCATCAAGCTTAACGGTCTGGCGAATCGCCTCGTCAAGAGGCTTTGCGAAGCCTCTGCACGCCGCATGGAGTCCTTTCGCGCCGCGCGCTATGCTGAGGCCGTGAGTACGCTATAACGAACGACCTCTTCTGCACGGACGGACTATGGACGCGACCACCGATCACTCCCGCAAGCCGCTCAACCGGGTCGAGGACGACGCACTGCTGCGCGGCGCCGGCCGCTATGCCGACGACGTCGTGCAGCCGAAGCAGACCTATGCCTGCTTCGTCCGCTCGCCACATGCGCATGCCCGCATCGTCTCGATCGACACGACCGAGGCGGCCGCAGCACCGGGTGTGCTGGCGGTGATCACCGCCGCCGATATCGAGGCCGCTGGCATCGGCGACATGACGCGGCATCCGCCGCTCGCCGGCCGCAACGGCGCCAAGCTGATCCTGACGCCGCGTCAGCCGCTGGCGAAGTCGGAGGTCAAGCATGTCGGCGACGCAGTCGCGGCCGTGATCGCCGAAACGGCGCGTGCCGCGCAGGATGCGGCCGAGCTTGTCGCCGTCGACTACGAGGAATTGCCGGCTGTCGTCGATGCACGCGAGGCCGTGAAGTCCGGTGCGCCGCAACTCTATCCGCAGGCACCGAATAACATCCTCATCGACTGGCCCGGTCCGGTGCCATCGCCGGAGATGGAAGCGGAAGTCGACAACATCATCAAGCACGCCAAGCACGTGGCGCGCATCTCGGTGGTCAACCAGCGGCTTGTGATCGTTTCGATGGAGCCGCGCGGCGCCACCGGCATCTACGACGCGAAGACTGACTCCTACACGCTGCGCGTCTGCTCGCAGAGCGCGGACGCCATTCGCGGGCAGATGGCCGGCATCATGGGCATCGACAAGACGAGGCTGCGCGTCATCACCGAGGATGTCGGCGGCGCGTTTGGCATGAAGACCGGTTCCTATCCGGAATATTTCGCGCTACTGATTGGAAGCCGCAAGGTCGGCCGTCCGGTGCACTGGATGTCGACGCGCTCGGAAGCTTTCGTCACCGATCATCAGGGTCGCGACGCATCGACCGAGGCGGAACTGGCGCTCGACGACGACGGCAAATTCCTCGCTTTGCGCGTGCGTCAGCTCGCCAACCCGGGCGCCTATCTCACCCAGGTCGGCGCGCATATGAACACCAACAATTTCGCACGCTGCCTGCCGTCGGTCTACGACATTCCCAAGATCGATGTCGGCGCGACCTGCGTCGTCACCAACACGCTACCGACCGGCCCCTATCGCGGCGCCGGGCGTCCGGAAGCGAACTATGTGATGGAGCGTCTGATCGAGGAAGCCGCGCGCGTCACCGGCATCGATTCGGTCAAGCTGCGCAAGAAGAACCTCATTCCGAAAGCGAAGATGCCGTACAAGACCGCAGTCGGGAACACTTACGACAGCGGCGACTTCAAGGCGGTGTTCGACCGCGCCATCGAACTGTCCGATTATGCCGGCTTCGCGAAACGCCGGCGCGAGGCGGCGCGCCGCGGCAAGCTGCGCGGCATCGGCCTCTCCTGTTTCCTCGAACACGCCGGCTCCGCGCCGAACGAACAGGCCGCGCTGCTGTTTCCGAACGGCGACCGCATGATCATGGGCCTCAACGTGCAGAGCACCGGCCAGAGCCACGCCACCGTCTTCTCGCGGATCGCGGCGGAGCGGCTCGGCATCAAGCCCGAACAGATCGAGCACCGCCACGGAGATACCAATCTCGGCGTCTCCGGCTTTGCCTCGGTCGGTTCGCGCAGCGGCATGGTGGTCAGCCACACGCTGCTCAAGACCATCGAGGCGATGTTGACCAAGGGTAAAAAGTTCGCGGCGAACCTGCTCGAAGCCGCCGAATCCGACCTCACCTATCG
>JBQCFU010000499.1:0-3731 GCA_051958775.1 Pseudolabrys sp. | reverse complement strand
TGGAGTTGAGCGCCTTGGCGAGATCGGCCATGCCCTGACGCGCGCGCGCGACGTCGAGCGCGATGCCGCCGCCGATCAGCGCGGCCGGGAGCCGTCCGAGCACCAGATTGGCGTCGGTGATCGTCGGCTGCGAGCCGCCGTTCGGATAGCACATCGGTCCCGGGTCGGCGCCCGCGCTCTTCGGGCCGACCTTGAGATGACCTTCACGCGACACCCACGCAATCGAGCCGCCACCGGTGCCGATGGTCTCGATGTCGATCATCGGGATGCGCACCGGGAACGGGCCGACCGAACCGGAATTGGTGAGCTGCGCGATCTTGTTTTCGATCAGACTCAAATCGGTTGAGGTCCCGCCGGCATCGAGCGTGACGACATTGTCGAAGCCAGCGAGCGTCGAGATTACCGCGCTGCCGAGTACGCCGGCGGCGGGACCGGAGAGGGCGGTGGTGATCGGCTTGTTCACCACCTGGCCGGCGCTCATCACGCCGCCGTTCGACTGCATCACCAGGAACGGTTTGTCGCGCAACTGATCGCCGAGCGCGTCCTTCACGCGCTTGAGATAGCGCTCCATGTGTGGCTTCACGAACGCATCCACCAGCGTGGTGATGGTGCGCTCGTATTCGCGATATTCCGGCAGCACCTGCGACGAGATCGAGATGGTGCAGTCCGGATATTCCTCGCTGAGGATTTCCAGAACGCGACGCTCGTGCGCGTCGTTGGCGTAAGCGTGGATCAGACAGACTCCGACCGCGCGGATGCCGCGTGCCTTCAGGCTGCGTGCCGCGTGCCGCACATTGTCCTCGTCGAGCGGGCGCAGTTCCTCGCCCTTGAAATTCATGCGGCCGCCGACCTCGAACACCAGATCGAGCGGTACCGGGCGTTCCGGCTTCACCCAGAAGTAGGAATTGCCGTAGCCATCGGGCACCGCCTGGCGGGCGATCTCCAGCACGTGGCGAAAACCGGTTGTGACGATCAGACCGAGAGAATCGATCGAGCCCTGCAGCAGTGCATTGGTCGCGACCGTGGTCCCGTGGGCGAGGCCGATCAGTTCGTCCGTGGTGGCACCGACTTCACCGAGGATCTTGTGCACGCCGTTGACGAGACCGAGCGCGGGATTGCTCGGGGTGCTCGGCACCTTGGTCACCGCGACATGGCCCGATGCCGCATCGACGCAGACGATGTCGGTGAAGGTGCCGCCGGTGTCGATGCCGATCCGCAGATGAGCTTTGGATGAGGCTTGTGGCGCCATGATCGACGGTTCCTGACAGTGAAATCTTCCGGGAAGGGTCTATCGGGGCCGGGCTTCTGTCCAACAGCATTTGGGGATAGTAATATCGGAAAAACAGATTTCTCGACGGTATGGCGGCGATCTCGCTGCCCAAACTGAAGAATTTCCCTCGTTTCCAGACGGGGTTCGGAGATGAAGACGTGGAATTTCGGCAAATCCGATACGCGCTCGCCGTCGCCAAGGACCGCAGCTTCACCAAGGCGGCGGAGCGGCTGAACATCTCGCAGTCCGCCGTTTCCGAGCAGGTGAAGCTCCTGGAGGCCGAGATCGGTTTCGACCTGTTCCGGCGCACCGGACGTGGCATCGAGTCGACCGAGCGTGGCCGCATGTTTCTTTATGAAGCGGAGCGGGTGGCGAGCGACGTCCTCGGTCTCACCGACGTGGCCCGCCGGCTCAGCGGCGTCGGGGTGGACACATTGATGATCGGCATCGGCTCGGGCCTGGCGCCGATCCTGCTGCCGCGCCTGTTTCCGCCGAACAATCCGCACGCCAACCTGCATCTTGAAATCAAGACCGCGCCGACGCGGGTGATCTTCGATGAGTTGCATAATGAGAGGCTGGATATCGGCATCATCGCCGATGTCGGCCCCGATCGGGTGCCGTCCGGGTTGTCCAGCAAGCCGTTGTTCGATCTCGACATCATGCTGATCCTGCCGCCGGATCATGCGCTGGCGTCACATCCGGGGCCGATCGATATCGGCCTTCTGGTCGATGAGCCGATGATCATGAACGAACTGTCGATCGGCTACGGCGAGATCGTTGGCAACATGTTCAACGATCTCGGCCTGCGGCCGCGCATCAAGGCGGTGGTCGACAATGTCGAGACCATGAAGGTCATGGTGCAAACGGGTCTCGGCATCGCGCTGATTCCGGCAGGTTCGGCGGAACTCGAAGCGAAAGCCGGCCTGCTGGCGCTCCGCGCGACGATGCCATCGCGCAGCATCTCGATCCACGTCTATCGCGCGGTGCGCAGCCTATCGCGCCGCAAGGAGTTGTTGTTGGCACAACTGTTAGAAGGAAGACCTGCGGAGGGATGACCTCCGTGCATCGCTATCTGCGTGTATGGGCGCTTGTCCCGAAATCTTGATCGAAAAAATCGTCTCCAGGAAATTGCGAGGAGTTTTAAATCCATGCAATCGCTCGTTCTGCCCGCGCTTTTATCCGTGACGGCGGGCGTCAGCGTTCTCATTCAGCAAGTGCTCAATGCCAATCTCCGCACCGAATTGAATTCGGCGGTTTGGTCCGGCTTCATGAGCTACTTTCTCGGAGTCGTCTGTATGGTTCTGCTGGCGGTCGTGCTGCGGGATCCCGTGCCATCCGTGACAGTCATGGCACGTGTACCGTGGTGGGCCTGGAGCGGGGGCGTCTTCGGGGCGGCGTTCATTGCTCTGTCGATCTTGATGATCCCGAAACTTGGCGGCGCCGCATTCATCGCGCTGCTTGTGGCAGGGCAGATGATCGCATCACTCGTCTTCGATCATTTCGGCTGGCTGGGAATTCCGCAGAGGCCGGTCGACTTGGGCAAGCTTGCCGGCGTCGCGCTGCTGATTGGCGGGGTTGTTCTGATCCGGCGCTGATGGCCCGGCCGGTAAAATGCATCGTGCAGCGAGACACGATGACAACTTCCCGTTGAATCACCGGATCGCCGAGAGAGAGCAGCCCGTGGAATGGCGGAAGGGGTGAGATTCGAACTCACGGTACCCTTGCGGGCACGGCGGTTTTCAAGACCGCTGCCTTAAACCACTCGGCCACCCTTCCGGCAGGGCCTCTGTCTGGGGTGTCACGGTCGAGTTTGCAAGCAAAACGCGCTTAATCCTGCCCAAATCGTTCAAATGAAACTCAAAGTTTACCACGCTCACATTCCGGCCATTCCCGTGGCGCGATTGCCACGGTAAAAAGGCGGGGACTCGAAGGGGACGGCGGGCGAAGCCGGCTTAGGACTGATGGCGCGGCAAGAGGGGCGGCAAGACTGGATCGTGCAGGGGGCGCGCGTTGGCGCCGTTCTGACTGCCGGCCTGCTGCTGGCCAACTGCTCTCAGAGCAGCGGCAGCCGCGTCGATGCTCGTCTGGGCGTCTCTGCTTCGGAGCGCGTGGTCGGTCCGGGCGAAGCTGTGCCGAAAGGCGGCGGCAGCTATCGCGTCGGCAAACCCTATACGGTTGCCGGACGCGTCTATGTCCCCGAGGAAAACCCGCGCTACAAAGCGGAAGGCATCGCCTCCTGGTATGGCGACGATTTCCACGGCCGTCGCACCGCGAACGGCGAAATTTTCGACATGACGTCGATCAGCGCAGCGCATCCGACGCTGCCGATCCCGTCCTATGTCCGCGTCACCAATCTGCGTAACCATCGCTCGCTGATCGTGCGCGTGAACGATCGCGGGCCTTACGCTCACGACCGCATTATCGATCTGTCGACGCGGGCAGCGAAGCTCCTGGAATTCCA
>JBQCFU010000498.1:0-5394 GCA_051958775.1 Pseudolabrys sp. | reverse complement strand
CGGCCGGCAGGTCGTCGGGACGCTTGGCCACCTCGTCGGCGAGCACGACCGCGTCCTCGGTCGCCATGCAGGCGCCCTGCGCGAGATATTGCAGCATCGGATGCGCGGCATCGCCGAGCAGAGTGACGTTGCCCTTGGTCCAGTTCTTCACCGGTTCGCGGTCGCACAGCACCCACATCTTCCAGGTGTTGATGCGTTCCAGCATGCGCAGCACTTCCGGCCGTTCGCCGTCGAAATGCTTCCACAGCAGTTCCTTGCTGCCTTCGGCGTCCCAGCCTTCCTGATACTGATCGGAGTGGAACACGGCGACGAGATTGTAGATTTCGCCGCGGCGCATCGGATAGTGCACGAAATGCGTGCGCGGGCCGGCCCACAGGATCACGTCCGGATGCCAGAGATCGTCCGGCACTTCGTCGCGACGCAGCACCGCGCGATAGGCAATGTGACCTGCCACACGCGGCTTGCCGTCGCCCACGATCCGTTCGCGGACCTTGGACCACATGCCGTCGCAGGCGATCAGCGCGCGGCCTGGAAGGCTGCGGCTGCCGACATGGACGACGACGCCGGCATCGCCGCGATCCTCGTAATCATCGACATGGGCGTTGGTTTCGAGCGTCACCAGCTCATGGTCCTGGCAGGCTTTGAGGAAAGTGCCGTGGATGTCGGCGCGGTGCGTCACCGCGTAGGGGTACTGGAACGCCTGCACCATCTTGTCGCCGAGGCCGACATTGGTGATCAGCTTGCCGGTGAGGGCATCGCGCATCTGCAGATTGCCTGGCACATGCGCGTCGGCGAGCACGGCGTCCTTGAGGCCGAGCTTATCGAGCATGCGGAAGATGTTGGGACCGAGCTGGATGCCTGCGCCGACTTCCTTGAATTCGGAGGACTGCTCGAACAGATGGACCGGCACACCCTTCCGCGCGAGCGCATAGGCCGTCGCCAGGCCGCCGATGCCGCCGCCTGAAACGATGACCGGTTTATCCGTCTTGCCTTGCGCCACCAGACCGTCCTCCGCCGCATGAACTCGCTATCTGAATCCGGTCCGAAGATGCGGCGCAGCAGGGGGGTGTGCAAGCAAAAAACAGAAGCGAAAAACAAAACCAAAACCCCGCCGGCAAAGGCCGGCGGGTGCTTGCCGCATCGGTGCTATGCGCGCCGGATGAGACTTTGGTCGGTTACTTCGTCACCTGACCGCGGATTTCGCCCGCCTTGTTCTCGGCGGTGTGGACGTTGACATACATCCGGCCAGCGAGGAGATCGGAGGCCTGCGCGTCGGTCAGCGTCGCCGAGCCTTCGAGCGGGCTCGTCGCGGGCGAGATCGGCACTGCAACGGCACCGTTCTTGCCGGTTTCACCGATGTGGAAGTGCGCGGCGGTCGCCGGGCCGGTGAGGTCCTTATAGCTGCCCTTCCACGACAGTTTCTTGGATGCCGTGTCGTAAGTGGCGGTCACCGAACCGCTGCCCTTGCTGTTGGTCGGCGGCACTTCGCTCGATGCTTTCAGATCGGCTTTCAGATTGACCACCTCGGCGGACGCGGGCGCCACGGCGAGGAGCGCGGCGGAGCAGGCGAGAACGGCGAGGCTGGAGCGCATCAGCATCATGGGAAACTCCTCTCAGGGAACGATTGGGCAAATTGCCGGACGGACGGCAAACACCGTCCGCGAGAGGCTATTCCATGGGCGCGGAAAAAGTGATCCCGGTCAGTGGACCACCAGGACGGCGGTTTCGCTCTGCTCGCCACAGCTTTCGCACGACCAGACGTGACGGACGACACCGCGGCCGGCCGTCTCCTGGCCGTCGGCCTCCGCGCCGTGGAATATCGAGATGTCCGGCGCGACGAGCGTATCGCCGCAATGCGGGCATTCCGGCAGGCGTGTACCGCGATCACGCGCACGAGGAGCAAGGGTTTCGATCTCGCACGACATGCTTGTCCTCCGGATTCGTGTGGGCCTATCAGCGTCGTCATTTGGTAGGCCTGCGATGTGGCAGGGGCAGGACGTTTTCGTGAAAGTTGGATGACCCCATGGCGATTGGCCGGACGATTATTTTGTGCGATGCGAGAACACAGAAAATATCGGCAGGCGGCACACAAAGGGCATCGTGATCAACGATCAAGCGAGCAGAACGTTCCGTGTTGCTATCATCGGCGGCGGACCGGCAGGACTGATGGCGGCCGACGTGCTGACACGTGCGGCCGATCCTGCAATCAGCGTCGCTGTTTACGACCGGATGCCGTCGCTCGGCCGCAAATTCCTGATGGCGGGCCGCGGCGGCCTGAACCTCACGCACAGCGAACCGCTCGAGCGTTTCATGACGCGCTATGGGGACGCGGCGGGTGCTCTCGCGCCCGCGCTCGCCACACTGTCGCCGCAGGATCTGCGCGATTGGGCGGAAGCGCTGGGCGAGCCGACCTTCGTCGGCTCCAGCGGACGCGTGTTTCCGAAAAGCTTCAAGGCGTCACCGCTGCTGCGCACATGGCTGCGCCGGCTCGCAGCGCGCGGCGTGGCGCTCCACACGCGGCACCGCTGGGTCGGCTGGAGCGCTGAAGGCGCGTTGCGGTTCGTAACGCCGGAAGGCTCGCAGACCGTGATGGCAGACGCGACGCTGTTGGCGCTCGGCGGCGCTAGCTGGCCGCGGCTCGGTTCCGACGGCGGATGGGCCGAGATTCTGACCGCGGCCGGTATTCCGGTGACGCCATTGCAGCCGGCGAATTGTGGATTGACCATCGCCTGGTCGCCGCTGTTCCAGGAGCGGTTTCACGGCCAGCCGCTCAAACGCATCGCGCTGACGCTCGGGAAGCGAACCGTGCGCGGCGAAGCGATGGTGACACGCACCGGGCTTGAGGGCGGAGCGGTCTATGCGCTGTCGGCGGCCGTGCGCGATGCGCTGAGTCAGACGACGCCGGTAACGCTCGCCTTAGCGCTGCGGCCGGACATGACCACGGACGATCTCGCCACGCGATTGTCGCGGCCGCGTGGCAAGCAGTCGCTGGCGGGTTTCCTGCGCAAGGCGGTACAGCTCGCGCCGCCGGCCATCGGCCTGCTGCATGAGGCGGCACTGGCCGGCAGCCGCCGGCTCGCCGATCTCACAGCGGCACAGCTTGCGTCGCTCATCAACGCGGTGCCGTTGCCGGTGAACGGCGTCACGACGCTCGACCGGGCGATTTCCACCGCCGGCGGCGTGCCGTTTGGAGCGCTCGACGCCCATCTGATGGTGCAGGGTCGGCCCGGACTCTACGTCGCCGGCGAGATGCTGGACTGGGAGGCGCCGACCGGCGGCTACCTGCTGCAAGCCACCATGGCGACCGCGGTCCTGGCCGGGAAAGGTATCATGGTACAGAAACGCAATCGTGAAGGGACGTGATGCGGTGCCACATTGCCAATGGCGTGCGAACCGTGCATCGGAAAAAGGTTAATGGTTTCTTATATTTCCGCTTCGAATCCCTGCGTTGATGCGTCGCAGCAATTTTAATTTGCGCTGCGCCGCGCCCCGACTATCTTCGTCCGAAGATGAAGGGATATTCAGAAATGGATTCGCGCGTTCGTTCGGCCGCTCCGTTGGCGGCCGTTTGTTTGTTGCTGCTGGTGGGCCTCACCGCCTGCGATGAAGCCCCGGCCTCGGCCACCGCCGAGCCTGTGACGCCGGAAGTCTCGTTCGTCACCATGCATGCCAGCCCGCGCCCGATCGTGCGGGAGCTGCCGGGCCGTATCGCACCGATGCGGATCGCCGAGGTGCGGGCCCGTGTGTCCGGCATCGTCATGGAACGCGCGTTCTCGCAGGGCACCGACGTGAAGGCCGGCGACGTGCTCTATCGCATCGATCCGGTGCCGTTCGAGGTCGAACTGCAGGCCGCCGAGGCCGCGCACGCCAAGGCGAAAGCCGCGTTCGAACTTGCCGAGCAGCAGGCCAAGCGCATGGAAACGCTGGTGGCCGAGAAGGCCGTGTCGCGCGTCCAGTTCGAAACCGCGCATTCGGAAATGCAGCAGGCCAAGGCCGACGTGGCGGCGCGCGCTGCCGATGTCCGCCGCGCCAAGCTCAATCTGGAATATGCGACGGTGCGCTCGCCGATCAACGGCCGCGTCGGCCGCGCGCTGGTCACTGAAGGCGCGCTGGTCGGGCAGGGCGAGGCAACCCATCTCGCGACCGTCCAGCAGCTCGATCCGATCTACGCCGACTTCACCCAGTCGATCAGCGAACTCAATCAGCTTCGCCGCGACTTCGAAAGCGGCGCGCTGGAGCGCGTCTCGCCCGATGCGGTGAAAGTGCGCCTCGTGCTCGACGACGGCACGCTCTACGCGCAGCCGGGCAAGCTGCTGTTCTCCGACGCGACCGTCGACCCGTCCACGGGGCAGGTGACCCTGCGCGGCGAATTCCCCAATCCGAAGCACGAACTGCTGCCGGGCATGTATGTCCGCGTGCAGATCGAGCAGGGCATCGACGACGATGCGATCGCCGTGCCGCAGCAGGCGGTACAGCGCAACGCCGCCGGCGGCAGCGAGGTCTATGTGCTGCGTCACGACAACCGCGTGGTGGTGCAGCCGATCCGCACCGGTCGTACGGTCGAGGCCGACTGGCTTGTGCTCGACGGTTTGAAGAACGGCGACCGCGTCGTGGTCGAGGGCTTCCAGAAGATCAGCGCCGGCGCCGCCGTGCGTCCGGTCACCTGGAATGCAACCCGGCGCGCCGAAGCGGAGACGGCGTCTTCCGTCAAAACGCGCTAACGCGGTCCGCTGCCCATGCCGAGTTTTTTCATCGACAGGCCGATCTTTGCCTGGGTCGTCGCGCTGTTCATCTGCCTGGGCGGCTTGCTGACGATCCCGTTGTTGCCGGTGGCGCAATATCCGATCATTGCGCCGCCGTCGATTTCGGTCAGCACCGCCTATCCAGGCGCATCGACGGAAAATCTTTACAACAGCGTGACGCGGCTGATCGAGGAAGAGCTCAACGGCGCGAGCGGCATCCTCAACTTTGAATCGACCAGCGACTCTCTCGGTCAGGTCGAAATCATCGCCAACTTCGTGCCCGGCACCGACACTAATATGGCGTCGGTCGAGGTGCAGAATCGCATCAAGCGCATCGAGTCGCGCCTGCCGCGGGCGGTGCTGCAGCAAGGCATTCTGGTCGAGGAAGCATCCAGCGCGGTGCTGCAGATCATCACGCTGCAATCGACCGACAGCAGCCTCGATGAGGTCGGCCTCGGCGACTTCATGATCCGTAACGTGCTCGGCGAGATCCGGCGTATTCCCGGCGTCGGTCGCGCCACGCTCTATTCGACCGAGCGCGCGCTACGCATCTGGATCGATCCGGCAAAGCTCGTCGGTTTCAATCTCACGGCGGATGATGTCACCAAGGCGATCACCGCACAAAATGCCCAGGTTGCCTCCGGTAGCATCG
>JBQCFU010000497.1:0-7235 GCA_051958775.1 Pseudolabrys sp. | reverse complement strand
CACCTCAGGGTGACGGCTACGCCGCCAACAACTGCCGCCCGTCATGCGCGGCGATGGCGGCGTCGAACATCAGCCCCGGCTCGATCGTCGTCTTCAGCCGCACCGGCGTGAACTGCTCGGTGCGGGCGATGCCGCCGCGCTCGCTCAACAGGCGCCGCGTCTGCCCCACCTGCGCATCGAGATGCGCGCACAACATCGTCGCGCCGAGCGCGCGCAGCCGCTTCGCGCGTTCCTTCACCACGTCGCCCGCCACCGCCGGCATGCGCGCCGCCGGTGTGCCGGGACGCGGCGAATACGGAAAGACGTGCAGATGCGTCAGCCCGCATTCGCGCACCAGATCAAGCGAGCGGTTAAACATCGCTTCGGTCTCGGTCGGGAAACCGGCGATGACGTCGGCGCCGAAGATGACGTCCGGACGCAGTCGCCGCACCTGCTCGGTGAAGGCGATGGCGTCGGCACGCAGATGCCGCCGCTTCATGCGCTTGAGGATCAGGTCGTCGCCCGCCTGCAGCGAGAGATGCAGATGCGGCATCAGCCGCGCTTCGCCGGCGAGCGCGTCGAGCAGATCGCGATCGGCCTCGACGGAATCGATCGACGACAGACGCAGGCGCGGCAGTTCCGGCACATGCTTCAGGATCTGCTTCACCAGCGCGCCCAGTTTCGGCATGCCGGGCAGGTTCTCGCCGTAGCTGGTGATGTCGACGCCGGTGAGCACCACTTCGCGGCAGCCGTTCTCGACCAGCGTTCGGATTTGCGCGACCACCTCGCCCATGGGCACCGAGCGCGACGGACCGCGGCCATAGGGGATGATGCAGAAGGTGCAGCGGTGATCGCATCCGGTCTGCACCTGCACGAAGGCGCGCGTATGCCCCTCGATGCCGTCGACCAGATGCAGCGCCGTCTCACGCACCGACATGATGTCGTTGACGACGATCTTGGCTTCGCCGCTGACGCCGAAATCCGGCAGCGCGCGCCACGCCGCCGCGTCGAGCTTTTCGTGATTGCCAAGCACCAAATCGACTTCCGGCATCGCCGCGAATTGCGCAGGCTCCGTCTGTGCCGCACAGCCGGTGACGACGATGCGCGCGTCCGGCCGCTCGCGTTTGAGCCTGCGCACGGCCTGGCGCGCCTGCCGTACCGCTTCCGCCGTCACCGCGCAGGTGTTGACCACCACCGTGTCATTCAGCCCGGCGGCGGATGCGTGGCGGCGCATCACCTCCGACTCGTGAATGTTGAGCCGGCAGCCGAAGGTGACGACGTCGATGCTCATGATCTCAGACAGCGGCGGCGAACAGCGCCGGATCGAACTGACCTTCGCGCTCGTATTCGACCGGACCGGTCATCCACACATGATCGGTGTCGGCGCGCCAGTCGATGACGAGATCACCGCCCGGCAACGACACCATCGCCTTGCGCTCGGTGCGCTTCAGCCGCGCGGCCGCAACGGCCGTCGCACACGCGGCAGAACCACAGGCGCGCGTCAGGCCGGCGCCACGCTCCCAGGTCCGTGCGATGATGTGATCGCGCGAGACGATCTGCGCCAGGGTGATGTTGGCGCGCTCGGGAAACATCGGATGGTTTTCCAGCATCGGCCCGAACTTGGTGAGGTCGTAGGCGTTCACGTCATCGACCCAGAACACCGCGTGGGGATTGCCCATGCTCACCACCGACGGCGAATGCAGCACCGGATTGTCGATCGGCCCGATCTGCAATTCGATGGCGCGGGTGTCGCGGAATTCCTCGGCGAGCGGAATCTCGTTCCAGGCGAAGCGCGGCTTGCCCATGTCGACGGTGAAAGTGCCGTCCGCGTTCTTCCACGACGGCAACAGGCCCGCGGCCGTTTCGAACAGCACGCGGTCCTTGCCGGTGTCGCGCGCGACGATCGAGGCGATGCAGCGCGTGCCGTTGCCGCAGGCGCCGGCTTCCGAACCGTCATTGTTGTAGATGCGCACGAACGCATCGGTGCCCGGCGTGCGCGGCGGATAGAGCGCCATCAACTGATCGTAGGGCGCGCCGGCGGGCTGCGCCGCGGCGCGCGCCTCGGCGGCGCTGATCGGCGCGGCCTCCTTGCGCATGTCGACGACGACGATCGCGTTACCGACACCGTTCATCTTGACGAAGGGGCGATTGGCCAGCGCGCTCATGGTCGTCACAAAAGGAGTACGAGGATGTGTCCGGGTGGTACGGCACCGTGTCCACGGCCCGCGTCCTGCCGGGTTTATATGGGCAAACGCCGCCACAGCGCCAGCCGGGAGACCGGGCCCGGCCCCCGGCAGAGGCAGGCGGCGGCCACAAAGAAGCACATGTTAGACGTTGCCGCCGAATCGCCCGGATCGTGCCGTTCATCCGGCCATCGATGGAGAGCCAGATGTCCCGCACCGTCGCGGCTGTTGCCGCATTGGCGCTGCTGAGCGCCAGTATCCTGCTGACCGTGCCCCCGGCCGGCGCGCAATCCCCCGCGCCCGCCCCGGCGGCGCCCGCTCCGGCGAACCCGGCCGCGCCCGCGCCTGTCCAAGCTCCCGCTCCTGCGGCACCATCGGCTGCCGGGCCGTCACCTCTTAAGGCCGGCGACCCGTTCGGCGAAACGGTGACGCTGCCGGAGAAGACCATCATCTCGATCAGCGGTCAGGCCAACTGGGACACCGCGTTCGAGACGCTGGCGGGGAAGTTCAAGGACCTCAACACCTGGCTCGACCAGCATCACGTGGCGCCGAACGGCCCGGCGATGACGGTCTATACTCAGACCGACGATCTCGGCTTCAACTATCAGGTCGCGCTGCCGGTGGCGGAAGCGCCGAAGGATACGCCGACCGGCGACATCGCGGTCGGCAAGTCACCGGGCGGCAAAGCGCTGCGCTACGTGCACCGCGGCTCGTACGACACGCTCGATTCCACTTACGAGGCGATCACCAACGACCTCGACAAGAAGGGTCTCGATGCCAAGGACATGTTCATCGAGGAGTATGACACCGATCTTTCCAAGACCAACGAAGACAAGCTGGTGGTCAATATCTACGTTCCGATCAAAACACCGTAGGACCAAAAAACCTTAAGGACAGAGTCATGAGTTTCATGTCACGCCGCATTCTCACCGGCAGCGTCGCACTGATCACGGCGGCGATGCTGACTGCCTCCGCCGCGCAGGCACAATCACAGATGGTCGACAAGGTCATCACCGTCACCGGCGAAGCCGTCGCATCGGTCGTGCCGGACATCGCCATGAGCCGCGGTGGCGTGACGACGCAGGGCAAGACCGCCAAGGAAGCGAGCGACTCCAACGCCAAGGAGATGACCGCGGTGATCGAGGCGCTCAAGGCGGCGGGCATCGCCGAGCGCGACATCCAGACGACGCGGCTGTCGATCTATCCGCAGCAGGATCCGAACAAGGCCGGCAAGGCGCGCATCATCGGCTTCCAGGCCAGCAATCAGGTGAATGTGAGACTGCGCGACATCAACAAGATCGCCGACGCGCTCGATCGCATGATCAATGCCGGCGCCAACGAGATTTCCGGCGTGTCGTTCTCGGTGAGCGATCCGTCAAAAGCACTCGACGCGGCACGCAAGGACGCCGTCGCCGACGCCAAGCGCAAGGCGGACATCTACGCGCAGGCTGCCGGCGTCGGGCTCGGCCGCGCGGTCGCGATCCAGGAAGAAGGCACGCCGCCGCTGTTCCAGCCGCGGCCGATGGCGTTGCGCGCCGCTGCTGCGCCGCCGGTACAGCCCGGCGAAGAAACGCTGCGCATCAGCGTCACCATCGCCTATGAGCTGATGCATTAAGCAATTCCAGGAAAAGTGCGAAGCGGTTTTCCGTCCGGAATTGCGTCAGCAAAAACCGTACCCTTAACTCTCCCCCCAACGGGGGAGAGAGATTAAAGAATCAAATCTCCAGCACCTGTCCCGGCGCGTGCACGACAAAGCGATCGCGCGGCACGTTCTGCGCATCGCACGCCGCATGCAGCGCGATCACCGGCGCGTCGAACGCTTCGTCGGTGAGTTGGAACGTGCCGAAGTGATGCGCCAGCGCCCGCTCGGCGCCGCAATCGCGGAACACACGCACCGCCTCCTCCGGATTGACGTGCTGGCGATGCATGAACCAGCGCGGCTCGTAGGCACCGATCGGAATGACCGCGAGCCGGAACGGGCCATAGGCATCGCGCGCGGCTTTGAACAGCGCATCATCATAACCGGTGTCGGTGACGTGATAGATGCGGCCGGCCGGCGTCTCGATCACATAGCTCGCCCACAGTGCCCGGTTGCGATCGAACAGCCCGCGCGCGGTCCAGTGCTGCGACGGCGTGAGCGTCACCGCGACCTGATCGTTGAGCACGACGCGTGCACCCCAGTCATAGGTTTCGACTTGCGTCTCGACGGCGCCGCCGATGGTCGCGTCATGACCGAGCGGCGCGACGATGCGTGGACCTCTTGTGGAATTCGCGCGCTGTCCGAGCCGCGTCAGGGTCGCCAGATCGAGATGGTCGTAGTGACCGTGGGTGATCAGCACCACGTCGATTTTCGGCAGGTCCTCGAACGCGATGCCCGGCGGACGCACCCGCTTCGGCCCCGCAAATGGCAACGGCGAGGCGCGCTCCGACCAGACCGGATCGATCAGGATATTGAGGCCGCCGGTCTGCAACAGATGCGAGGCATGGCCGACGAAACTCCACCGCGCGCCGGCCGTGACCTGCGCCGGGGGCCGGTCGGACGGCGGATTGGCGACCGCTTCCGGCCATTGCGCCTTGTCGCGGGTGAACTGCCAGCGCCAGAACGCCAGAGTTCCGTTGTCGCCCACCGCATGGGGACCCATGAAGCGGGTTCCGTCGAAATGGTCCGAGACCGGCCCGCGATAGACCCCGGACGACATGCGCTTGAGCCAGCCGCCAAACCCGGCCGCCAGCCCCACCGCCGCGAGACCCCAGAGCATTTTTCGTCTCGTCAATTTCATCCGCTCTTTCAATACCTTAAGATGAGCCAAAGGCAATCCGTGCTTGACTCTCGTCCGCTGCCCGCCTAGGAAGGCCCGCTCTCGCAAGAGAACGACTTTCTATTCCGCCGACCGGTCCTGGAGGCCGGAGGCAACCGCCCGACAGCGCGATGCGCCCTCGGGCGCGAAATGCGTTTGCTTCTGCTCCCTCTCCCCTGCGGGGAAAGGGTCGGGGTGAGGGGGTTAGCCCCGTCAGAAGCAGCGTAACCCCTCACCCGACCGCTGCGCGGTCGACCTCTCCCCATGGGAGAGGTGAACGAGAAAGACGGAATGTTCGACAGTCTGTCGGAAAAACTTGGCGGCATTCTCGATCGGCTCACCCGGCGCGGTGCGCTGACCGAAGCCGACGTCGACGCAGCGCTGCGCGAAGTGCGTCGCGCGCTGCTCGAAGCCGACGTGGCGCTCGATGTGGCGCGCGAGTTCGGCACCCGCGTGAAGGAACGCGCGGTCGGCGTCGAAGTGCTCAAGTCCGTCACGCCCGGCCAGATGGTCGTCAAGATCGTCCATGACGAACTCGTCGCCATGCTCGGCTCCGACGGTCAGGCGATCGACTTCAACGCCGCGCCGCCGGTCGCCATCATGATGGTCGGCCTGCAAGGCTCCGGCAAAACCACCACCACCGCGAAACTCGCCAAGCGGCTGACCGAGCGCTTCAAGAAGAAAGTGCTGATGGCGTCGCTCGACGTGCGCCGCCCCGCGGCGATGGAACAGCTCGCCGTGCTCGGCCGCGATACCGGCGTCGCGACGCTGCCGATCGTCGAAGGCCAGTTGCCGCCGCAGATCGCGACGCGCGCGCTCGAAGCCGGCCGCCTCGGCGGCTACGACGTCGTTTTGCTCGACACCGCCGGCCGCACCACGCTCGACGACGAGATGATGAACGAAGCGGCGGACGTGAAGCGTGCCGCCAATCCGCACGAAGTGCTGCTGGTCGCCGACGCGCTGACCGGTCAGGACGCGGTCAATCTCGCGCGCGCCTTCAACGACAAGGTCGGTCTCACCGGCATCGTGCTGACCCGCGTTGATGGTGACGGCCGCGGCGGCGCGGCGCTGTCGATGCGCTCCGTCACCGGCAAGCCGATCAAGCTGATCGGCACCGGCGAAAAGATGGATGCGCTGGACGAATTCCATCCATCGCGCATCGCCGACCGCATCCTCGGCATGGGCGACATCGTCGCGCTGGTCGAGAAGGCCGCCGCACATATCGATGCCGAACAGGCCGCGCGCGTCGCCGAGAAGATGCGCAAGGGGCAGTTCGACCTTGCCGACCTCAAGCAGCAACTGCAGCAGATGCAGAAGATGGGCGGTCTCGGCGGACTGATGGGCATGCTGCCCGGCGTCGCCAAGATGAAGAACCAGGTGGCCGCCGCCAATCTCGACGACAAGCTGCTCTCGCGTCAGATCGCAATCATCGATTCCATGACGCCGAAAGAACGGCGCAATCCCGACCTGCTCAAAGCCAGCCGCAAGAAGCGCATCGCCGCCGGTTCGGGCACGTCGCCGGAGCAGATCAACAAGCTCCTGAAGATGCATCGCGGCATGGCCGACATGATGAAGATGATGGGCAGCGGCAAGCGCGGCCCGCTCGCTGGTCTCGCCAACATGATGGGGATGGGTGGCGGCGGCGCGCCCTCGCCCGAGCAGATGGCGGAGCTGGCGAAGAAGGCGAAAGCCGGAGGCATGGACATGCCGAATCTGCCGCCGACGATGCCCCCCAATTTCCCCGGCTCACTTGGCGGATTGCCCAATCTGCCCGGTCTCGGCGGCGGAAAACTTCCCGGTTTGCCCGGCGGCTTTCACGGCCTCGGCAAGAAGAAATAATCGAACACTCTCAATTCACACGAACACAACGGACTGACGAAAGGAAACTCACATGTCTCTCATGATCCGCATGGCTCGCGCCGGCACCAAGAAGCGCCCGGTCTATCACATCGTCGTTGCCGACAAGCGCTCGCCGCGCGACGGCCGCTTCATCGAGCGTCTCGGCTACTTCAATCCGCTGATGGCGAAGGACAAGCCGGAGCGCCTCAAGCTCGACATGGACAAGGTGAAGGCCTGGCTCGACAAGGGCGCGCAGCCGTCCGACCGCGTGCTCCGCTTCCTCGATGCCGCGGGCGTGCGCAAGCGCGAGAAGCGCAACACCCCGGAGAAGGCCGTGCCGCGCAAGGAGCGCAAGGCGCGCGCTGAAGAAGCCGCCAAGGCTCCGGCCGCTGCGCCGGCGCCGGCCGCGGGCTGATCCGCGACGAACCGTTCGCGA
>JBQCFU010000496.1:0-5778 GCA_051958775.1 Pseudolabrys sp. | reverse complement strand
GATCTCGACCACGGTCAGGCCCTTCTTCGGCGGCAGCGTGGTCTGCCAGGCCTTCTCGAACTTGGCGCGGATTTCCGGCGCCTCGACCGACTTGTAGTCTGGGAAGAACATCGGGATCAGGCCGGCGTCGGACGCGCCCTGCACGTTGTTCTGCCCGCGCAGCGGATGCAGACCCGTGCCCGGCCGGCCGATCTGGCCGGTGATCAGCGCGAGCGCGATCAGCGCACGCGCATTATCGGTGCCGTGGGTATGCTGCGACACGCCCATGCCCCAGAAGATGATCGCGCTTTCGGCACGGGCATAAGTGCGCGCCACTTCCCGCAGCACGTCCGCCTCGATGCCGCAGATCGGTTCCATCTCCTCGGGCGTGAAGTCCTTCACATGCTCGGAGAGCTGCGCGAAACCCTCGACATAGGTCTGGATATATTGCTGGTCGTAGAGCTTCTCGGCGATGATGACGTTGAGCATTGCGTTCAGCATCGCGACGTCGGCGCCGTTCTTGAACTGCATCATGCGCCAGGCGTGACGCTTCATGCCGTTGGCGCGCGGGTCCATCACAACGAGCTTGGCGCCGCGCTTGGCCGCCTGCTTGAAGAATGTCGCCGCCACCGGATGGTTTTCGGTCGGGTTCGAGCCGATGACGATGATGACGTCGGAGTTCTTGCATTCGTTGAAGGTTGCCGACACCGCGCCGGAACCGACGCCGTCGAGCAGCGCCGCCACCGACGAGGCGTGGCACAAGCGCGTGCAGTGGTCGACATTGTTGGTGCCGAAACCGGTGCGGACGAGCTTCTGGAACAGGTAGGCTTCCTCGTTCGAACCCTTGGCCGAGCCGAAGCCGGCCAGCGCCTGCGATCCATCACGATCACGGATGCGCTTGAGCCCGCCTGCGGCGCGCTCCATCGCTTCTTCCCAGGTCGCCGGACGGAAATGCGTCCACGGATTGGTCGGATCAACCAGATCATCGGCGCGCTTGCCGACGCCGTCCTTGCGCACCAGCGGCACCGTCAGGCGCTGCGGGTTGGCGACATAGTCGAAGCCGAACCGCCCCTTGACGCACAGCCGCTGCTCGTTGGCGGGACCGTTGCGGCCCGACACCGAGACGATCTTGTCGTTCTTGATCTCGTAAGTGAGCTGGCAGCCGACGCCGCAATACGGACAGACGCTGTCGACCGTGCGATCCGGAAATTCGGTGCGCACGTTCTTGCTGTCGACGAGCGAGGCCGGCATCAGCGCGCCGGTCGGGCACGCCTGCACGCATTCGCCGCACGCGACGCAGGTCGACGCGCCCATCGGGTCGTCGAAGTCGAACACGATCTTCTCGGTCATGCCGCGACCGGCCATGCCGATCACGTCGTTGACCTGCACTTCGCGGCACGCGCGTACGCACAGATTGCACTGGATGCAGGCGTCGAGATTGACCGCCATCGCCGGATGGCTGCGGTCGGGCGCCGGCACGCTCTTGGCATCATGCTTCGGGAAGCGGCTTTCGGTCAGGCCCTGCCGTTCGATCGTCTTCCAGAACTCGGAATCCGGATCGTGCGCGACCTCCTTGACCGGCTGGTCGGTGAGCAGAAGCTCGGCCACCATCTTGCGCGCGCTCTTGGCGCGGTGGGTCTGGGTCTTGACCTTCATGCCCGGCGCCGGGGTGCGCAGGCAGCTCGCGGCGAGCACGCGCTCGCCCTCGATCTCCACCATGCAGACGCGGCAGTTGCCGTCCGGCCGGTAGCCCGGCTGCGGCGCGTAGCACAGATGCGGCAGCTTGATGTCGATGCGCCGCGCCGCGCGGAAGATCGTCTCGCCGGGGCGAATATCGATCTCGTTATCGTCGATGAAAAAGGTGTTGGGCTTTGCTGCGTCTGTCATATCGCTTGTCCTGGCGCCACCGTCGGGGCTTTCTCTCTTCACCAACGCCCGAGGGGCTTGGCGAGATCGTCCGGGAAGAATGTCATCACCGAGATCAGCGGATTGGGCGCTGCCTGGCCCAGACCGCAGATCGAGGCGTCGCGCATCAGCGTCGCCAGTTCCGTCAGCAGGTTCGTGTCCCACGGACCGTGCTGCATCAGCTTCACGGCTTTTTCCGTGCCGACGCGGCAGGGCGTGCACTGGCCGCAGCTCTCGTCCTCGAAGAACTTCATGAGGTTGAGCGCCACCGCCTTCATGTCGTCCTGCTCGGACAGGATCACCACTGCGTGCGAACCGACGAAGCCGCCGTGCTTTTCCAGCGTGCCGAAGTCGAGCGGATGATCCGCCATCGATGCGGGGAAAATGCCGCCGGACGCGCCGCCCGGCAGGAAGCCCTTCAGCGTGTGGCCGTCCTGCATGCCGCCGGCATAATTCTCGATCAGTTCGCGGATCGTCACGCCGGCCGGCGCAACCTTCACACCGGGATTCTTGACGCGGCCTGACACCGAGAAGCTGCGGAAGCCCTTGTGGCCTTCCTTGCCCTGCGACGAGAACCACGCCGGGCCGCGCTCGATGATATCGCGCACCCAGTACAGCGTTTCGACGTTCTGCTCGAGCGTCGGACGGCCGAACAGACCGACCTGCGCGACATACGGCGGACGATGCCGCGGCAAACCGCGCTTGCCTTCGATCGATTCGATCATCGCGGATTCTTCACCGCAGATATACGCACCGGCGCCGCGGCGCAGATGCACGTGCGTGTGCGACGTCAATCCCGCCTTCTCCAGCCGCTCGATCTCTTCGAGCAGCATCAGCCGGATTTCCGGATATTCGTCGCGGACATAAATGTAGACCGCAGGCGCTTCGATCACCTAGGCGCCGATCAGCACGCCTTCGAGGAAGCGGTGCGGATCGCGTTCGAGATAATAGCGATCCTTGAATGTGCCGGGCTCGCCTTCGTCGCAGTTCACCGCCATCAGCCGCGGCGCGGGCTCGGCGCGAACCAGCGACCATTTGCGGCCGGTCGGGAAGCCAGCGCCACCGAGACCACGCAAACCGGAGTCGCTGACAATCGCGACCAGCTCTTCGCGCGTGCGCTTGCCGGCAAGACAATCCTTCAGCAGAGCGTAACCGCCTGCCGCCTGATACATGTCGAAGTCGATCGCAGGCTGCCATGCATGCGGCTGCGGCTTGGCGGCGACCGCCGCCTGCACGCTGTCCACCGTCGCCTGCTGAGTCTGCAAGTGACCGACCGCGCAGACCGGCGCGTGGTCGCACGCGCCCATGCACGGCGCACGGACGACGCGCACATCGCGGCCGAGCTTGCCAGGGAGGTCAGCCAGCAGTCGCTCGGCGCCGGCCATGGCGCAGGACAGGGAATCGCACACCCGCACGGTCATCGGCGGCGGTGGCGGACCATCCTTCACCACGTCGAAATGCGAATAGAAGGTCGCGACCTCGTAAACCTCGGTCAGCGACATGCGCATCAGATGCGCCAGCGCGGTGAGATGCGGCGCGGACAGGTGGCCGTATTTGTCCTGGATCAGATGCAGGTGCTCGATCAGCAGGTCGCGGCGGCGCGGCCGCTCGGCCAGCAAGGCCTCGATTTCGGTCAGCGCGGTTGTATCGACCTGCCGGCCTTTCGGCGTGACACGCGGGCACCGGCCGCGAGGTCCCCCGCCGGTATTCTGCCCCTTGGATGGCCCTTTGGGCGGATTATGCATATTCATTGGCAATCTCCCCCACCTAGTTGAAACTATTCTAAAATTTCGACAATCCCGTGTTTCCCATCGGTCAATAGAAGAACTCTATCAATTTCCCTGTCGTTCCGCCTATTATTACATGATACAATTTAGGCAGGTTGGTAATTGCTTGTTCTACAACGGTTTTTCACCGCCATGATCGACAAGCTGGATTTTCTGCTGGCACTGGCCCGTGAAAAGCACTTCGGGCGGGCGGCGGATTCTTGTGGAGTCACGCAACCGACCTTGTCCGCGGGCGTAAAACAGCTCGAGGAACAGATGGGCGTGCTGCTGGTCAACCGCGGCTCGCGGTTCCAGGGGTTCACCCCGGAGGGCGAGCGGGTGCTCGACTGGGCACGCCGGATCGTCGGCGACACGCGGCAGATGCGCGAGGAGATCAATGCGCTGCGCCACGGCCTTAACGGCCGGCTGCGGATCGCGGCAATCCCGACCGCACTCGCCATGGTCGCGGCGATCACCACGCCCTATCGCGAAGAGCACCCGCATGTGCACTTCACCATCTATTCACGCACCTCGACCGACATTCTCGAGCTCCTGGAGAATTTCGAGATCGATGCCGGCATCACCTATCTCGGCAATGAACCGCTCGGCCGTGTCAGCACCGTGCCGCTCTATCATGAGCGCTATCAGCTCCTGACTTCGGCCGACGCTCCGCTCGGCAATCGCGACAGCGTCAGCTGGGCGGAAGTCGCTCGCGTGCCGCTCTGCCTGCTGACGCCGGACATGCAGAACCGGCGCATCATCGACCGGCTGCTCAACGTGACCGGTGGCGAAGGTCGACCGATGCTGGAATCGGATTCGATGATCCTGCTGTTCTCGCATGTGCGCACCGGCCGCTGGGCCAGCGTGATGCCAGCAAAGCTGGTGGAAACGCTGGGTCTGACCGACAGCGTGCGGGCGATTCCGATCGTCGATCCCGACGCGGTACAGGCGATCGGTCTGGTCGCACCGGCGCGCGAGCCGATGACGCCGCTCACCGCCGAACTGGTGGCGCAGGCACGCCGCGTCGCGCCGACGCTGGAGGCGATGGAAGCGCGTGCCTCCCAGCGGGTCACTGCACCGGCCTGATCGCCGCGCGATTTAACCCCGCGTCATTGCCGCACGCTGTTTCACATTTTGTCCGCTTTTGCGCGACATGTGGATACTGCGCCCGATAGACCGCAGCGATATCAAAGGATCCCGGAATGACGACCCGACGCGCCATCCTCGCCGGCACCGGCAGCTTTGCGCTTTTCAGTCTCGCGGGCAGTTTCGACACCCTTGCCGCGCCGGCCCGCAGCCCATCACCGTTCGTCACCAAACTGCGCGAGCTTGAGCGGCACAGCGGCGGACGGCTCGGCGTTGCGGTGATCGACACGCAATCCGGACAGCAGAGCGGATGGCGCCTCAACGAGCGCTTTCCGATGTGCAGCACGTTCAAGCTCGTTGCCGCCGCAGCCGTGCTGCGCCGGGTCGATCGCGGCGCCGAACAACTCGACCGGCGTCTGGTTGTCCGTCACAGCGACATCGTCGCTTATTCGCCGGTGACCAAGGAACGCATCGGCCAGGCCGGTATCAGCATGGCCGAACTGTGCGAAGCGGCGGTGACGCTGAGCGACAACGCCGCCGCCAATCTGATCCTGAAAAGCCTCGGCGGCCCACGCGCCGTGACCGCTTTCGTCCGTTCGCTCGGCGATCATGCGACGCGGCTCGACCGGATCGAGCCGTTTCTCAACAGCGCCATTCCCGGCGACCGTCGCGACACCACGACACCGGCGGCGATGGCGAAAACAGTCCAGGCTCTGGTGCTCGGCGATGCGCTGAGTTCGGCTTCACGCGTGCAACTCGTATCCTGGCTGCGCGGCAACAAAACCGGCGATACGCGACTGCGCGCCGGTCTGCCGGAAGGCTGGATCTGCGGCGATAAAACCGGCACCGGCGTACGCGGCACCTCCAACGACATCGGCGTGCTGTGGCCGCCGCAGCAGCGCGCGCCGCTCATCGTTACGGCTTATCTCACCAGCAGCACCCGTGACGCGAAGAGCCGCGATGCGATCCTCGCTGACGTTGCGCGCGCTGTGGTGGGGATGGCGGGGTAAGTTTCTCGATTTCGACTCGCGGGGAAAACCCT
>JBQCFU010000495.1:0-2391 GCA_051958775.1 Pseudolabrys sp. | reverse complement strand
CGCTGATCAGCGCGAGCGAAGAGCTGACGAGCAACAACTCTCAAGAGATGGCTGCAAGCCACCGCATTATCGCAGACCACCTGCGTGCCTCGGGCTTCCTTGTCGCGGACGGGGTCCTGCCGGCCAATGAGGGCAGGGGCTATGTGCTTCGCCGCATCATGCGCCGGGCGATGCGGCACGCGCACCTGCTCGGGGCGAAGGAGCCGCTGATGTGGCGCCTCGTGCCTGCGCTGGTGGCGGAAATGGGCGCCGCCTATCCCGAGCTGGTCCGGGCGCAGCCGCTGATCGAGGCGACCCTGCAGCAGGAAGAAACCCGCTTCCGGCATACGCTGGCGACAGGGCTGAAGCTGCTCGACGAAGCAACCGAAGGCCTGGCCGAGGGTGGGACTCTGGCCGGCGAGACGGCGTTCAAGCTCTACGACACTTACGGCTTTCCATACGACCTGACCGAGGATGCGCTGAGGGCGCGCGGGCTGCAGGTCGACCGCGACGGCTTCGATGCGGCGATGGCCGCACAGAAGAGCAAGGCGCGGGCTGCCTGGAAGGGCTCCGGTGCCAAGGCCTCGGACGAATTGTGGTTCGATTTGGCCGAGGAGTTCGGAAGCACGGAGTTCACCGGCTATTCGGGCGATGAGGGCGAGGGCGTGGTCCTCGCGATCGTTAAGGACGGTGCGCGCGTCGAGACGGCCGAGGTCGGCGAGACCATCCAGATCCTGCTCAACCAGACGCCGTTCTACGGGGAGAGCGGTGGGCAGATCGGCGACAGCGGAAAACTCATAACACTCAAGGGCGTTCAAGGGGACGTTGAGGATACAACGAAGCCTCTGGGCAAGCTTCACGTTCTTCTGACAAAGGTTGTTGCCGGCGAGCTGTCGGTCGGAGATACGGTCCAGCAAAAGGTCGACAGCGAGCGTCGCAACAGGATTCGCGCCAATCACAGCGCCACCCACCTGCTGCATGCGGCGCTCCGGCACCGCCTCGGCACGCATGTGACCCAGAAGGGCAGCCTGGTCGCTCCGGATTATTTCCGCTTCGACTTCTCGCATCCGAAGGCGATGACTCGCGACGAAATCGAGGCGGTCGAAGCCGAAGTGAATGCGCAAATCCGCGGCAATGAGCCGGTGACGACGCGGCTGATGACCCCTGATGAGGCGATCTCGGCGGGCGCGATGGCGCTGTTCGGCGAGAAATATGGCGACGAGGTCCGCGTGCTCAGCATGGGCCGCACCGGCGAGGGCGATTATTCGGTCGAGCTTTGCGGCGGAACGCATGTGCGCGCCCTCGGCGATATCCAGCTGCTCAAGATCGTCAGCGAGAGCGCGGTTTCCTCGGGCGTTCGGCGCATCGAGGCGCTGACGGGGGAGGCGGCCCGCCGGTGGCTGTCCGACCGCGAGGCAAAGCTTCGCGAGGCTGCGGGAACGCTGAAGAGCTCGCCCGACGAGGTCCCGGCGCGGATCGCCGCGCTGGTAGAGGAGCGCAAGCGCCTGGAGCGCGAGCTCGCCGACGCGAAGAAGGCGCTGGCGATGGGCGGCGGAGGAAAATCCGAAGGCCCCGCGACCGAGCAGGTCAACGGCCATGCCTTCCTGGGCCAGGTCGTGGAAGGCTTTGAAGCCAAGGGCTTGCGAGCCGCTGTTGACGATATGAAGAAGAAGCTCGGCTCCGGGATTGCAGCGCTTATCGCAGTCAATGACGGCCGCGCAAGCGTTGCGGTCGGAGTCACCGACGACCTCGCGGCGCAGGTCAGCGCCGTCGAGCTGGTCAAGGCGGCCGTGGCTGCACTTGGCGGGCAGGGCGGCGGCGGGCGGCCCGACATGGCGCAGGGCGGAGGCCCCGACGGCGACAAGGCTGCCGACGCGCTCCAGGCTGTCAAAGACGCCTTGGAGAAGGTCCCCGCGTGACCGACACGGTCTCGAGCGATCCCGTCACGCTCAACGGCTCTTGCCACTGCGGTGCGGTGAAGTTCACGACCACGCTGACTGAGGGATTCGCATCCGCGCGCCGGTGCACCTGCTCGATTTGCCGCATGCGCGGCGCGGTGGCGGTGACGTCAACGCCGGCGGAGTTCCGGATCACCGAGGGTGAGGACAAGCTCGCCACCTACCGCTTCAACACGATGAGCGCCGAACATCATTTCTGCACCGTCTGCGGGATTTACACGCACCACAAGCGCCGCTCGAACCCCAACCAGCTCGGGGTCAACGTCGCCTGCCTGGAAGGCGTATCGCCGTTCGATTTCAACGAGGTCGTGGTCTACGACGGAAGCCGCCACCCGGCGGACAACGCCGAGCACAAGACCTATGTCGCCGGTGTGCTCCGCTTCGAACCCGCCTCCGGCTGAAGATCGCGCAGCCGCCGCCGGCCGAGGCGCGGCTCTTCCTCGAGCTCCGCCTC
>JBQCFU010000494.1:0-5146 GCA_051958775.1 Pseudolabrys sp. | reverse complement strand
CGCGGCGAGGATCTGGTGCTGACGCCGCGCTTCAATCCGTCGACGCAGGAAATCACCTACATGTCCTACGGGCAGGGTGATCCGCGCGTGCTGCTGCTCAATATCGAGACCGGCCAGCGCGAAACGGTCGGCAATTTCCCTGGCATGACGTTCGCGCCGCGATTCTCGCCCGACGGCCAGCGCGTCATCATGAGTCTGCAGCAGTCCGGCAATTCGAATCTGTTCGTGATGGATCTGCGCTCGCGCAAGACCACGCGTCTGACCGACACCGCGGCAATCGATACGTCGCCGTCCTATTCGCCGGACGGACAGCGCGTCTGCTTCGAAAGCGATCGCGGCGGCAAGCCGCAGATCTATGTGATGGGCGCGGGCGGCGGACAGGCGCAGCGCATCTCGTTCGGTGAAGGATCCTATTCGACACCGGTGTGGTCGCCGCGCGGTGACTTCATCGCCTATACGCGTCAGGCTGGCGGCAAGTTCGGCATCGGCATCATGAAGCCGGATGGTTCCGGCGAGCGCGTGCTCACCGAAGGCTATCACAACGAAGGTCCGACCTTCGCGCCGAACGGTCGCGTCCTGATGTTCTTCCGCGATCCCGGTCAAGGACCGTCGCTGTTCACGATCGACGTTACCGGCCGCAACGAGCAGAAGGTTCCGACGCCGAGCTTTGCGTCTGATCCGGCGTGGTCGCCGCTTCTCGCCTGAGCTTTCTCTCTTTCCTCCGCACATTGCCGTGGCGCTTGCGCCACGGTTGGCGCGCGTGAGCCGCGAAGGCCAAGTTCCGTGTTGACGCTCCGGATTTACCAGCCTTTAACCACAACAACCGGTTTCCGCCGCTTCGACAAGTTTAGCGGTGTCGTGCAAGGCTCCATCAAGGTTGATGGAACGTTCGCTTAACGAACGGGGCTTAGACCGGACGCACGACGCCAAAGCGATCGCTTGCGATCGCGCAGCGATCCCCGGACCGATGTGATCCGGCAAGGTTCAATGTGATCAGGTTCAGTTTGATAACGGAGAATGCCCGCATGATCAGTGGCAGCAAAATTCTTCGCGGTGTCCGGTTCGCCGCGGTTCTCGCGGCAGCGTTGGCGATTTCCGCCTGCGCCAAGAACGCGGACGACGCGCAGGCCAATCTGGCCGGTGGCGGCGCCGGTGCCGCGACCCCGGGCAGCCAGCAGGACTTCGTGGTCAATGTCGGCGACCGCGTGTTCTTCGATACCGACCAGACGGATTTGTCGTCGCAGGCGCGTCAGACGCTCGACAATCAGGCGCAGTGGCTGTCCCGCTATTCGCAGTACACCTTCACTATCGAAGGTCACGCTGACGAGCGCGGCACCCGCGAATACAACATCGCGCTCGGTGCGCGTCGCGCGCAGTCGGTGCGCGAATATCTGGTCTCGCGTGGCATCGCGGCAAACCGCATGCGGACGATCTCTTACGGCAAGGAACGGCCGGTTGCGGTCTGCAACGACATTTCCTGCTGGTCGCAGAATCGCCGTGCCGTCACGGTGCTGAACGCCAGCTCGTAAGGCTCAGGATCGAAGGTCTCCGGTTCGTGGGGGAGGCCAATGCCCGGGCTTTACGGCCCGGGCATTTCATTTTGCCCGCTGTTTTGGTCGGCAGTCACAATTTCGACGCAGCGCAACTTATGCTAGTTCCCCGCGCGTTGACCCCGGGTGGCGACGGCGCGGGGGACTTTTTTCTCAAACGGCCAACGTCCAAGTCACATTGTTCAAGGTCACAACGTCCAAGGTCACATCGATGATCGGATTGTCACAGGCACGCGTGTTCGCACGTCTGGTGCCGGCGCTTCTGGCCGCCATCGTTCTGGCGGGAGCGTCACTCGCCGTCGCTCCGGTCCGGGCGCAGGAGGCGGACGCGTCCGACCTCGTGATCCGGCTGGAGCGCATCCAGAACCAGATGCGCCAGCTCACCGGCCAGATCGAGCAGTTGCAGTTCCGCAACCAGCAGCTCGAACAGCAGATGAAGCGGATGCAGGAAGAGAACGAGTTTCGCTTCCAGCAACTCGGTGCGAAAGGCGGTGCTCCGGCCGCCGCGCCGCAAGGAGGACGTCCGGCCCCGGCGGCGCCGGGCCGTCGCTCCGATGCGTTCGATCCGGCGCAGCAGCCGACTCTGGGCGGACCGAGCACGCCCGGCGCGCCGCCGCCCGGTGGCCGTGTCGCCGGCAATGCGCCCGGCAACGGTGGCGTCCCGCCGATCGCCGCGGACGAACCGGAGACGCCGATCGGCGCGCCGGGTGGCCGCGATGCCGGTGCGCCGCTCGATCTCGCCACCATGGCCGGCCGCGCGGCGGCCGGTGGTCCGCCGCCGCCGGGTGGCGTTCCGTTCCAGACCGCGCCGGCGCCGACCAGCGCCGCACCGGGCATGACCGCGCCGCCGTCCAACACGCCGAAGGATGAGTACGACCTCGCTTACGGTTATGTGCTGCGCAAGGATTACGCGCTCGCCGAGCAGACCTTCCGCGATTTCGTGAAGAAATATCCGAACGACCGCATGACCTCCGAAGCGCAGTACTGGCTCGGCGAAAGCCTGTTCCAGCGCCAGCGCTATCAGGATGCGGCCGACAGCTTCCTCGTCGTCGTGCGCAATCATGACAAGTCGGCAAAGGCGCCGGATGCGCTGCTGCGGCTCGGCCAGTCGCTCGCCGCCATCGGCCAGAAGGAAATGGCCTGCGCCTCGCTCAACGAGATCGGCCGCAAATATCCGCGCGCTTCCGCCAGCGTGAAGCGCAGCGTCGAGCAGGAACAGAAGCGCGTGAAGTGCTGAGCCTGCCAGGTCAGCCGGTCAATGAATTGCCAAACGAGCGACCGCCATGCCGGTGAAACGCATCGTCGCCAACATCGCCGCTGACAATCTTGCCGAGGCCCGGCGCTTCTATGCCGACATTCTCGACCTCGATGTTCTCATGGATCACGGCTGGATCGTCACCTTCGGCAATCCGCAGACCGCCGCGGTGCAGGTGAGCTTCGCCAGCGAAGGCGGTTCCGGTACGCCGGTGCCGGACCTCTCGATCGAGGTTGACGACCTCGACGATGTCCTGGCGCGGGTGCATCGCGCCGGCCTTGCCGTCGAATACGGTCCGACCGAAGAACCGTGGGGCGTACGCCGGTTCTATGTCCGCGATCCGTTTGGTAAGCTGATCAATATTCTGACCCACATCTGAACCGCCGACATTGCCATGGCGCGCGCGGACGATACGACCAGTCCTTCGGTATCCGCGGCGGAAGCGGCCGCACTGTTTCGCGGACTGGAGACAGCACCGAGCCTCGTGCTCGCCGTCTCGGGCGGCCCGGATTCCACGGCCCTGATGTGGCTCGCCGCGCGCTGGCATCATGCGCTGCGCCTGCGTCGCAAGCCCGACTTGCTGGCGGTCACCGTCGATCATGGTCTGCGCACGGAAACGGCCGGCGAAGCGCGCGCGGTGGCGCGGCTGGCGAAACAACTCGGTGTGCCGCATCGAACCTTGCGCTGGACCGGCCGCAAGCCGTCGACCGGCGTGCCGGAAGCGGCGCGCATCGCCCGCTACGCTTTGCTGGCGCAGGCCGCGCACAAAGCCGGCGCAACGCATGTGCTCACCGCGCATACCCGCGACGATCAGGCGGAGACGGTGCTGATGCGGCTTGCCCGCGGCAGCGGTCTCACCGGGCTCGGCGCCATGGCGATGTTGACGGGGCTTGCGTCTCCGGGCGGTACGCCCCTGCTGCTGGCGCGCCCGCTGCTCGGCATGTCCAAGGCGCGGCTCGTGGCGACGCTCGATGCCGCGCGCGTCGCCTATGCCGACGATCCGACCAACCGCGATCCGCGTTACACGAGGCCGCGGCTGCGCGACCTGATGGGCGCGCTGGAGCGGGAAGGGCTCGGCGCGCAGCGGCTTGCTTTGCTGGCGCACCGGTTGCGCCGGGCCGATCAGGCGGTGGAGATCGCCGTCGATGCGGCGCAGGTCGCGGTCTCGGTCCGGCCCTGGACCGCCGGCATCGAATTCGAGGCCCTGCTGTTCGACCGGCTCCCGGCCGAGGTGGCGCTGCGGCTGATGGGCCGGGCGGTGGCCTTTGCCGGGGACGAGGGACCGGTCGAACTGGGCAAGCTCGAGGCCCTGCTGGCGGCGATCGCCGGCCGGGATGGGGGGCTGCGGCGAACGCTGGCCGGCGCCCTGATCACCTGCCGCGACGATCGAATCGAGGTCGAAACCGCCCCGGCGCGGCGAAAACCGGCGGCTTCGGGGTCAAAACGGCCTTTAACCAAGCCGCGACGTGGCAATGGGGCGCGGGCTAAATCCCGATAAAATAGCGCGGATTCGGCGGGCTCTCGCTTGGCAGTGTGCCGGACGCTCCCTACATTCGTCGGGACGTGAAACTGCCACGAATTTTGGCCATCACAGACGGGCTCAGGCCCTCCATGTGGCCCTTGAAGGATCCAGGATGAACGCGAATCTGCGCAATTTCGCCCTCTGGGTGATCATTGTTCTTCTCCTGTTGGCGCTGTTCACCCTGTTCCAGAATCCCGGACAGCGGACCACGTCGCAGGACATCTCGTTCTCGCAACTGCTCAATGAGGTCGACCAGGGCCGCGTCCGCGACGTCGTGATCCAGGGGCCGGACATCCACGGCAACTTCACCGACGGCCGCCAGTTCTCGACCTATGCGCCGAACGACCCGACGCTGGTGCAGCGTCTCTACGGCAAGGGCGTGTCGATCACGGCCCGGCCGCAGCAGGATAGCCTGCCGTGGTTCGTGCAGTTGCTCGTCTCGTGGCTGCCGTTCATCGCGCTGATCGGCGTATGGATATTCCTGTCGCGGCAGATGCAGGGCGGCGCCGGCAAGGCGATGGGCTTCGGCAAGTCGCGGGCAAAGATGCTGTCGGAAGCGCATGGTCGCGTGACGTTCGAGGACGTCGCCGGCGTCGACGACGCCAAAAGCGATCTGCAGGAGATCGTCGACTTCCTGCGCGACCCGACCAAATTCCAGCGGCTCGGCGGGCGGATTCCGCGCGGCGTGCTGCTCGTCGGCCCGCCCGGCACCGGTAAGACGCTGATCGCGCGTGCGGTCGCGGGCGAAGCCAACGTGCCGTTCTTCACCATTTCCGGTTCCGACTTCGTCGAGATGTTCGTCGGCGTCGGCGCTTCGCG
>JBQCFU010000493.1:0-2807 GCA_051958775.1 Pseudolabrys sp. | reverse complement strand
GCGCGTGGTGACGCGCTTCGCCTCGCTCACCACGCTCGCGCGGGGCGGGGCGCTCGGAGGGATCGCGTCCGAGCTTGGACTGCAATTCCACGAGATCGGTGAAAACGTCGGCCTGGCGGCGCAGCTCGTCGGCGATCATCGGCGGCTGGCTGGCGATGGTGGAGATCACGGTGACCCGCACGCCGCGGCGCTGCACGGCTTCCACCAGCGAGCGGAAATCGCCGTCGCCGGAGAACAGCACCATGTGGTCGATCTTGGGGGCGAGCTCCATGGCGTCGACCGCCAGCTCGATGTCCATATTGCCCTTGATCTTGCGCCGCCCGGTCTGGTCGACGAATTCCTTGGTCGCCTTGGTGACGACGCTGTAGCCGTTGTAGTCGAGCCAATCGATCAGCGGGCGGATCGAGGAGTATTCCTGATCCTCAATCACCGTCGTGTAATAGAACGCGCGCAGCAGATAGCCGCGCGACTGGAATTCCCGAAGCAGGCGCTTGTAGTCGATATCGAAGCCGACGGCTTTGGCGGTCGCGTAAAGATTGGCACCATCAATAAACAAAGCGATTTTTTCGCCAGGTACTGTCATCGAATGTCTCTTTCGTCGGTTGGGCAGGCAATGGAGCGCGCGGCGTGCAGGCGCCGCGTTGGTTCTGTTCGGTTGTGGTCGGCGCCGACGGTTCGTCCGAAAAGGACGAGCCCGTGTGCTGGATAATGGATCGTCCTTGGCAATGCGTCCGGAGGGATGCCGCCCCCGGATCCCTGAATTGAAGCAATATCAGGGGGTTGGCGGCACGCCAACCGAGCGCCGGTTGCAGCAAAGGGGAATTTCGCCCTTGCACTTTGCCAGGGGTGGGGATACGTAACGGCAAAATCCACGCACATCGTCCCATTCAGGAGCACCCGAGCCGATGGCCCGTGTCACCGTCGAAGACTGCATCGACAAGGTCGAAAACCGTTTCGATCTCGTGCTGCTCGCCAGCCACCGCGCCCGTATGATTTCGTCGGGTTCGCAGATCACTCTCGATCGCGATAACGACAAAAATCCGGTCGTCTCGCTTCGTGAAATCGCCGAAAAAACCGTTTCCCCAGAAGATCTCAAGGAAGACCTGATCCATTCCTTGCAGAAATATGTCGAAGTCGACGAACCGGAACCCGATGTGCCGCTGGTGGGCGCCGCGCCCGGATCGAGCGTCGATTCGGACGACACCGAGGTTACCGTCGACCGGATGACCGAAGAGGAACTCCTGAAGGGCCTCGAAGGTCTGGCCCCGCCGGAAGAGCAGCCGGAAGAGGAAGAGTAAGGTTCCACGCCTACGCGGGCGTTGTGATCTGAGATCGAGAAAGGCCCGGCCATGCGCCGGGCCTTTTTCATGTTCGGGTTACCGCACTGCCGAAACGGGCTTGTTTGAAGGGTAAACCGTTGTGATATCGTAGGTTTGAACCGCCCGGAACTGACTCGCCGCGCGGCAAGGATGTTGTATGACCACGCTTGAACCCGATCTTGGCCGCTCGCTGGCTCCCGGCTCCGCCGGGCCGCGTCCGGCCATGGCCGGGGAGGCGCGGGCGTCGCTCGCCCAGGCGCCCGAGCGCCGGCCCAAGCTGATGCGGCAGGTCGACCTGATCGACCGGGTCAGCCGCTACAATCCCGATACCGACGAGGCGCTGCTCAACCGCGCCTATGTCTACGCCATGAAGGCGCATGGCGAGCAGAAGCGCGCCTCGGGCGATCCCTACTTTTCGCATCCGTTGCAGGTCGCGGCGATCCTGACCGATCTCAAGCTCGACGACGCGACTATCGCGGCAGCGCTGCTGCACGACACGATTGAAGATACCGCGACGACGCGCGCCGAAATCGACGAACTGTTCGGCGGCGAAATCGGCATGCTGGTCGAAGGGCTCACCAAGCTCAAGAAGCTCGACCTCGTCACCAAGGAAGCGAAGCAGGCGGAAAATCTGCGCAAGCTGTTGCTCGCGATTTCCGCCGATGTGCGCGTGCTGCTGGTGAAACTCGCAGACCGCCTGCACAACATGCGCACGCTGCAATATATGCGGCCGGAATCGCGCATTCGCGTCGCGCAGGAAACTCTCGACATCTATGCCCCGCTCGCCGGCCGCATGGGCATGCACGAGATGCGCGAGGAGCTTGAAGATCTCGCTTTCCGCGAAATCAATCCGGAAGGTTATGCGGTAGTCAGTGAGCGGCTCGACGCGCTTGCCGGGCGCCAGCAGCACCTGATCGCCGAGATTGAGGACCAACTCACCCGCAAGCTCGCCGATCGCGGCATTGCCGCCAAGGTCACCGGACGGCGCAAGCGCGCTTATTCGGTCTGGCGCAAGATGGAGCGCAAGTCGGTCGGCTTCGAGCAGCTTTCCGATATCTTCGGCTTCCGCGTGCTCGTGAAGACGATCGACGAAGTGTATGCGGCGCTCGGCATCGTCCACACCACCTGGCCGGTGGTGCCGACGCGGTTCAAGGACTACATCTCGACGCCGAAAGGCAACGATTACCGCTCGATCCACACCACGGTGATCGGTCCGGGCAAGCAGCGCGTCGAACTGCAAATCCGCACCTTCGAGATGCACGAGATCGCCGAATACGGCATCGCCGCACATGCGCTCTACAAGGACGAACTCGGCTCCCCGACGGAAGTGCTGGCGCGCGAGTCACGTGCCTATGCCTGGCTCCGACATACCGTCGAGATGCTGTCGGAAGGCTCGAACCCGGAAGAGTTCTTGGAGCACACCAAGCTCGAACTATTCCAGGACCAGGTATTCTTCTTCACGCCGAAAGGCGCGCTGATCGCGCTGCC
>JBQCFU010000492.1:0-7979 GCA_051958775.1 Pseudolabrys sp. | reverse complement strand
ATCTTCTTGGCCTTGGCCTTCTTCTTGGCAGCCGAGAGGTCGGAGATGATTTCCGACTTCTTCATCGACTTCTTCTTGGCCTTCTTCTTAGCGGCCGAGAGGTCGGTGGCGATCTCGGACTTCTTCATCTTCTTGGCCTTGGCCTTCTTCTTGGCAGCCGAGAGGTCGGAGACGATTTCCGACTTCTTCATCGACTTCTTCTTGGCCTTCTTCTTGGCGGCCGAGAGGTCGGAGACGATTTCCGACTTCTTCATCGACTTCTTCTTGGCCTTCTTCTTGGCGGCCGAGAGATCGGAGACGATCTCGGACTTCTTCATCGCCGGCTTCTTCGCCTTCTTCTTGGCGGCAGCGAATTCGACGGTGGCAGCTTTGCTGGTCGGCGCGGCAACGGACGGGAGCGTCGTGGCGGCGAGGAGACCCAGGGCTGCGACGAGGGCAGTGAACGTGCGCATGGTCGTGTCCTTTGATGACTGTTCAGTCGGCGAAGAGTTGTGGCCCCCAGAAACGGCCTCGCGCCCTTTTGCCAGACATGGATTCCTTACTGCGGAGCGATTTGGGCTGCAAGCGCTATTTCAAAAAAAGTGTAGAGATTTCAATATCTTAACGACCATTCAGCTTGGCATTAATCGCCGTTCAGACAGAAACCTTTTGACCGCCGATTTGCCGGCGGGAGTGCGCTGAAACGGGACATGACGTGGGGCCTCTGTGGGGATGATCGAGGTGGCTGTCCCAGCCGGTCTTGTGCGGTGGGAATCGGGGTGCGGTGGATTTGACCGCCGCAGGCGGCGCGGCTACCACAGCCGCGCGGCAGGCCCACTTCGACGAAAAACCATGTCATTCAATACCTTCGGCCAGATGTTCCGGTTTACGACGTTCGGCGAGAGCCACGGACCGGCGATCGGCTGCGTGGTTGACGGCTGCCCGCCGCGAATCCCGCTGACCGCGGCCGATATCCAGCATCATCTCGACAAGCGCCGGCCCGGCCAGTCGCGCTTCACCACGCAACGGCAGGAGCCGGATGCGGTGAAGATCATGTCCGGCGTCTTCCAGGACGAGGCGGGACAGGACGTCACCACCGGCACGCCGATCCTGCTGCTGATCGAGAATGTCGACCAGCGCTCCAAGGACTATTCGGCGATCAAGGACAAATACCGGCCCGGCCACGCCGGCTATGTCTATGACGTGAAATACGGTGTGCACGATTATCGCGGCGGCGGGCGCGCTTCGGCGCGCGAGACGGCATCGCGGGTCGCGGCCGGCGCGGTGGCGCGCAAGGTCGTGCCGGGCCTGTCGGTGCGCGCGGCACTCGTGCAGATGGGCCCGCACAAGATCGACCGCTCGCGCTTCGACTGGAACGAGGTCGACAACAATCCATTCTTCTGCCCCGATCCGGTGCAGGCCGAGTTCTATGCGACCTATCTCGACAGCGTGCGCAAGGAAGGCTCGTCGGTCGGCGCGGTGATCGAAGTGGTGGCCGAAGGCGTGCCGGCCGGGATAGGCGCGCCGGTCTACGGCAAGCTCGACGCTGATCTCGCGGCGGCGCTGATGAGCATCAACGCGGTGAAAGCGGTGGAGATCGGCGACGGCTTTGCCACCGCGGCGATGCGCGGCGAGGAGAACGCCGACGAGATGCGGATCGGCAACGACAACAAGCCGGTGTTCCTGTCGAACCATGCCGGCGGCATTCTCGGCGGCATCGCCACCGGTCAGCCGGTGGTGGCGCGGTTCGCGGTAAAGCCGACTTCGTCGATCCTGACGCCGCGCCAGACCGTCGACCGCCATGGCCACGACACCGAAATCCTGACCAAGGGCCGTCACGACCCTTGCGTCGGCATCCGGGCGGTGCCGGTGGCGGAGGCGATGGTGGCATGCGTCATCGCCGATCACTATCTGCGTCATCGCGGGCAGGTGGGCGAGGGCCGTGCATGGCCGTTCCCCGAGCCGGGTTCCGTGCCGGGCGCGTAAAGACAGACAAGTAAAAGGATCTGGTGTGTTGCAGGCGGTCACTCACAATATCGAAGCGGTGGTCAAGGCGTTCGCGGCGGGCGAGATCGTCGTCGTCTCGGACGATGACGATCGCGAGAACGAAGGCGATCTGTTCGTCGCCGCTTCGCTCTGCACGCCGGAGAAGATGGCGTTCTTCATCCGCCATACGTCGGGCATCGTCTGCGCGCCGCTCGATGTGGAATGGGCACGCCGGCTCCATCTCGCGCCGATGGTGGCCGCGAACGATGCGCCGCTCGGCACGGCCTTCACGGTGACGGTCGACGTCAAGCACGGCCTGACCACCGGCATCTCTGCGGAGGAGCGCACCAACACCGTGCGCGCGCTGGCGAACGGCAATTCCGGCGCGTCCGATTTCGTACGGCCGGGCCATGTGTTTCCGCTGATCGCGCGCGAGGGCGGCGTGCTGATGCGCTCCGGCCATACCGAAGCCTGCGTCGATCTCTGCCGGCTTGCCGGCTTGCCGCCGGTCGGCGTGCTGTCCGAACTGATGAACGACGACGGCACCGTGATGCGCGGGCCGGCGGTACGCGCTTTCGCCGAGAAGCATGGCCTGAAATACATCTCGATCGCCGATCTGATCAGCTACCGCCAGGCGCGCGACAAACTCGTCGAGCGGATCGGCACGTTCCAGGTGCCGACGGAAATCGGCACTCTGACCGGCTACGCCTACATGACGCCGTTCGACAAGGTGCATCATCTCGCCTTCGTCTACGGCAATATCGAAGACGGCGAGCAGGTGCCGGCGCGCCTGCATCGCGCGGACGTGATCGGCGACGTGTTCGGCGGCGCCAAGACCGTGCATGCGACCTTGCAGCGGTTCAAGAAGGCCGGGCAGGGCGTGCTGGTCTATCTGCGCGACGGCGCTGCCGGTGTGCCTGCTGTCGACATTCCCCAGGGCGAAGCCACGGGAACCGAGGCGGCGCGGTCGCAGCAGTGGCGCGAGGTCGGCGTCGGCGCACAGATCCTGCGCGATCTCGGCATTTCCTCGATCCGCCTGCTGTCGTCCAGCAACCGCACTTATGTGGGCCTCGGCGGATTCGGCATCGAGATCGTCAGCACGGATCCTCTGGACGGCTGATCTTTGCTGCCTTCTGGCCGCTTCCCGGCTGCCACGGTTCATGGCAGCATTGGTTGTCCCGTGGAGGCCGATCCATCTTGCGCTGGCGGAGCATCGAGATCGCGGTGCTGATGACGCTGTTCGCGGCGTCGATCGCTGCCGCTTTTGCGCCGCGCGACCTTTATCCCTCGCTCGCCGATCAATCCGCCAATGCGGTGCCCGTCGACCTCGAACTCGTGCTCGCGGTGGACATTTCCTATTCGATGGACCCGGACGAGCAGGCGCTGCAGCGTGAGGGCTACATCCTTGCCTTGACCTCGAAAGAGTTCCTGCAGGCGCTGAAGAACGGCGCGCACGGCCGCATCGCCGTCACTTATGTGGAATGGGCCGGCGCCGACAACCAGCGCATCATCGTGCCATGGCGATTGATCGACGGGCCGGAGAGCGCCGACTCCTTTGCCGCCGACATTGCGCGCGCGCCTTACCGGCGTGCCTCGCGCACCTCGATCTCCGGCGCGCTGCAATTCTCCAAGATGCTGTTCGACGGCAGCGGCTATCGCGGCTTGCGCCGCGTCATCGATGTGTCGGGCGACGGCGTCAACAATAGCGGCGCCATGGTCTCGATGGTGCGTGACGACGTCATCGCGAGCGGCATCACCATCAACGGCCTGCCGATCATGCTGAAACGGCCGTATCGCAATCCGATGGATATCGACAGTCTCGATATCTATTACGAGGATTGCGTGACCGGCGGGCCGGGCTCGTTCGTGGTGCCGATCCGCGAACGGGAGAAATTCGTCGAAGCGACGCGCACCAAGCTGGTGCTGGAGATCGCCGACAAGATGCCGGCGCGGGATGTGCCGCTCGTCATTCCGGCGGCGGCGGACAAGCCGCGCGTATCCTGCACCATCGGCGAGCGGATCTGGCAGGAGCGCTGGGGCAATCCGCAGTAATAGCGCTTTGTCGGCCTCTCTTTAAAAATACCCAATCGGAGTTGTTGTTACCCTCTCCCCCTGTGGGAGAGGGTGGATCGCGTTGAGTGATAACGAAGCGCGAGCCGGGTGAGGAGTTTGGTGATTGCAGTGAGACCGTAACCTCTCACCCGCCTCGCTGGCGCTCGTCACCTCTCCCTCAAGGGGAGAGGGTTTCACGGGCACACGCGAGTGGCAGGTCCGCAGCGCGCTCGCGGCAGAGTGACGGGCTAGCGCTTCTCCAGCCGGCCCACCACTTCCACATGCGGTGAATAGCGGAACTGATCGACCGGCGTGACGCGCGTCAGCCGGTAACCGCCCGCCGTCAGCGTGCGGACGTCGCGGGCGAAGGTCCCCGGATTGCACGACACCGCGACGACCACCGGCACGGTGCCGGAGGCGAGGATTTTTGCCTGTTCGGCCGCGCCCTGACGCGGCGGATCGAACACCACGGCGTCGATGCCTTTGAGATCGAGCGGCTGCATCGGCCGGCGGAACAGATCGCGAGCCTGCGTCTCGATCGGCTTCAAGCCCTGTGCGTTGGCGGCGGCTTTCTTCAGTGCATCGATCGCGCCGCCCTCGCTGTCAGCGGCAAGCACGCGTGCGCGTTCCGCAAGCCGAAGCGCAAATGTGCCGATGCCGCAGAACAGATCGGCGACGCGCTTCGCCTTGCCGGCATTCTCCGTGACGAGCGTGGCGAGCGTGTCTTCGCCTTTCGCGGTGGCTTGCAGGAACGCGCCGGGTGGCGGCGTCACCAGCGCCTTGCCGATCCGCAGCACGGGCGCGGCATTCTGCGCGATCATCTCGCCATGGCGGGTGAGCCGGGCGAGGCGATGCTCGGCGGCGATCCGCGCCAGTGAGGTGGATTGCTTTGCATTCAGCGCACCGGAGCCGCGCACATCGATATCGAGGCCGGTGTCGGTGGCGGTAATCTGCAAATCGAGCGGCTGTCCATCGCGCAGCAGCGTAGCGATGGCTTGCGCCGCCGGCAGCGCGCCGGCGAGCGCAGGGGACAGCACCGGACATTGTTCGATTTGAACGAGGCGATGCGCACGCGCCTCCATGAAGCCGACCGCGCCATGGCGCGCATGGAACGTCACGCGCCGCCGGCCGTCGCCGTGCGCGTCGATGCAGTCTTCCACCGGCGTATCGATATTTTCGAGCCGCAAGGCATCGACCACCAGTTGGCGTTTCCAGACGAGATACGGCGCGAGTTGCCAGTGCTGGGTGGCGCAGCCGCCGCAGATGCCGAAATGCGGACAGATGGGCGCTGTCCGTTCCGGGCTCGCCGTCACGACACGGACGAGGCTGCGCCGCTCCGGATGGTCGGGTTCGGCGGCGGTATCCACCGTTTCGCCCGGCAGGGCATAAGGCACGAACGTCTCACCCGACGCGGTCGCGGCGATGCCGTCGCCGCGATGGCCGATGCGTTCGATCGTCAGCAGGTCGCTCATGCTCGCCTATCAACCAGGTGTGTCCGGAAGATAGCCGCGTTGCATCAGCGTATGGAAGCGCCAGACCAGGAGGATCGCATAAACCGCGATGCTGATGGAAAAGCCGAACCAGATGCCGGCCGCCTCCAGTCCTGCCAGGAAGGCGAGACTGTAGGAGGAGGTGAAGCCGATCACCCAGAACGCCACCGCGGCAATCAGCAGTGGGATGCGGGTGTCGTTGAGGCCGCGCAGCGCGCCGGCGGCGACCGACTGGGTGCCGTCGGCGTTGAAGAATGTCGAGCCGACCAGCAGCAGCGTTGCCGTGAGCGCGACGGTCTCCGCCGCATGCGCGGTGTCGGCGCCGAGGAAGGCGAGCGGGATCAGGTTGCGGCCCGTGATCGCGAGCAGCACCATGGCGACCATGAAGGCGGCGCCGAGCGCGATGGCGACGAAGCCGGATAGCCGCGTGCCGGCAGGATCCCGGCGCCCGGCCGCCTGGCCGACGCGCACCGTCGCCGCCTGCGCGATGCCGAACGGCACCATGAAGATGATCGAGGCGAATTGCAGCGCGATCTGATGCGCGGCGAGCGCCGTGGTGCCGATCCAGCCCATCATGATGGCGGCGACGGCGAACAGGCCGTATTCCAGCGCGAACATGCCGGCGATCGGCATGCCGATCACGAACAGCTTGCGCATCAGCGGCCAGTCGGCGCGCCAGAAGCGGCCGAGCACCTGATATTTGCGGAATGGACGCCGCGCATAGCAGACCCAGAGGCCGGCCGCGCACATGCCGAGATTGACCAGCGTCGTGGCAAGCCCCGCGCCGAGCACGCCGAGTTCTGGCAGGCCGAACAGGCCGTAGATCAGGATCGCGGCGAGCACGAGATTGGCGGGGATCGCGGCCAGCGTGATCCAGAGGCCGGGCTCGGGCCGGTTCACTGCACCCATGAAGCTGCGCAGCGCGATGAACCACCACGCCGGCACCATGCTCCAGGCGAGTCCGTGCAGATAGCGGCCGGCGAGATGCGCGGTCGCGTGATCCTGGCCGAGCGCGGCGAGGATTTCGTAGCCGAACATCTGCGCGGCGGTGAGGGGAATACCAACAAGCGTCGCCGCCCACAGGCCGACGCGCAGCGCGCGGCGAACCATGCGCGGCTCACGCGCGCCGAACGCCTGCGCGGCGAGCGGCGCGACGGCGGAGACCAGCCCCATGCCGAGCATGAAGCAGAGGAACAGCACGATATGCGCGAGCGCAACCGCTGCGACCACATCCTGGCCGAGCCGGCCGAGCAGCATCAGGTCGGTGGTCATCATCGCGATCTGGCCGAGCTGCGTCGCCGCCATCGGCACGGCGAGCCGGACGGTTTCGGTCAGTTCGGTCCGCCAGGCGGCGGGAAGGCGCGCCGGTGCCCGGGGCCCGGCGGGGTGTGTCGGTGTCATTGTCATGGAGCGATTTCCGTGCGTTCGGCTAACGCACGAAGATGGAGAAAATACGAAGGGAAAGACGACGAACCATCGTTGTTTTTGATGGATCGATCGTTGCCGGTGATGTGCTCACGCGCCGCAGGCGCGCGACGATCAGGCGCGCATCACGCCATGGCTGTCCTTGCCCAGGTCTTTGCCGAGCGCTTCGAACGCCCTGGCGACGATGCCCTTGGCGTCGAGGCCGGCCGCGGCATACATCGCCGCCGGCGTGTCGTGATCGATGAAGCGATCCGGCAGCACCAGCGTACGGACCTTCAGCCCGCGATCGAGCGCGCCGTGATCGGACAATGCCTGCAGCACGAAGCTGCCGAAGCCGCCGACCGAACCTTCCTCGATGGTGAGCAGCACTTCGTGCTCGCGTGCGAGCCGCAGCACCAGATCGGTGTCGAGGGGCTTGGCGAAGCGCGCGTCGGCGACGGTGGTCGACAGCCCGAACGAGGCAAGCTCGTCCGCGGCGGCAAGGCATTCGCCGAGCCGCGCGCCGAACGACAGCAGCGCGACCTTGGAGCCTTCGCGCAGCACGCGGCCCTTGCCGATTTCGAGCGGCACACCTTCCGCCGGCATCGGCACGCCGAGACCTTCGCCGCGCGGATAGCGTACGGCACTCGGCCGGTCGTCGATGGCGGCAGCGGTCGCGACCATGTGCATCAGTTCGGCTTCATCGCCGGCCGCCATCACCACGAAGCCGGGGAGACAGCCGAGATAGGCGATGTCGAACGAGCCCGCATGCGTCGGCCCATCAGCGCCGACGAGTCCGGCGCGATCGATGGCGAAACGCACCGGCAGCGACTGGATCGCCACGTCGTGCACCACCTGATCGTAGGCGCGCTGCAGGAACGTCGAGTAGATCGCCGCGAACGGCTTGTAGCCTTCGCTGGCAAGACCGGCGGCGAACGTCACCGCGTGCTGCTCGGCGATGCCGACGTCGAAGGTGCGCTCGGGAAAGCGCTTCTGGAAGATATCGACGCCGGTGCCGGACGGCATCGCGCCGGTGATGGCGACGATCTTGCCGTCCTTCTGCGCCTC
>JBQCFU010000491.1:0-13060 GCA_051958775.1 Pseudolabrys sp. | reverse complement strand
CGCGTCGGCGGCGGCCATCCGGACTATGCAGTGCTGGCCGATGCGGCAGGCGACGCCGCACGCCCCCGCTACCAGCAGGATCTGTGGCACTACACGCTCGGCAAGATGGTTGATGCCTGCGCCGCCGCCGGCATCAAACCGTTCTACGGACCTTTTGGTGATTTTGGTGATCCAGCCGGCTGCGAGAGCCAGTTCCGCAATGCGTTCCTGATGGGCTGCGCCGGGGCCTGGTCTCTGCACCCCTCGCAGATCGCCATCGCCCGCAAGGTGTTCGCCCCCGATCCGGCTGAGGTCGCGTTTGCCCGCAAAATCCTCGCCGCCATGCCCGATGGTGCCGGCGCGGTGATGATCGATGGCAAGATGCAGGACGATGCAACCTGGAAGCAGGCCAAAGTGGTGGTCGATCTGGCCAAACTGGTCGTCGCCAAGGAGCCGGAGGCCGCGGCCCGATACGGGTTCGATCAAGAGTCCTGAGCGGAGATTCCGAGCCGAATCCGGGCCATCCGGACACACTGGCGCCCGCCGCATTCCTGGGCTATGCGGAATCGATGAAAATCCCAGTCAAAGCTGATGTCCTGACGACGATGCCGAAGACCCGTACCGCCAAATACGCGATCGGCCAGGTCGTGCGGCACCGCATCTATCCGTTCCGCGGCGTCGTATTCGACATCGATCCGATCTTCGCCAACACTGAGGAATGGTGGGAGTCGATCCCCGAGAACGTGCGCCCCAGCAAGGACCAGCCGTTCTACCATCTGTTCGCCGAGAACGCGCAGACGGAATACATCGCCTATGTTTCGGAGCAGAACCTGCTCCCCGATACGTCGGGCGAGCCGATCCGCCATCCGCAGGTGGCGGAGGAGTTCGAGAAGGACCAGAACGGCGGCTACCGTCCCCGGCGCGGACCGTTGAACTGATCCGCCTCCCCTTCCGGAAAACAAAAAAGGCGCGGCCGAAGCCGCGCCTTTCGCATATCTGGATGTAGGTCTCTTACTGCTTCGGCGCAGCCGGTGCACCGGCGGCCGGCGGCTGCTGGCCTTCCATCTTCTTGCGGGCTTCCTCAGCCTTCTTCTGCAGTTCTTCCTGCAGCTTGCGCTGCTGTTCGGCGAACACCTTCTCATCGGTCGCCGGGCCATCATAGGCCTTGGCGAAATCGACGAGCGGCAGCGGCAGGCTGATCGGCGCGCCGTTCATGTTGATCGCCTGAACGGTGATCTGCTGGCCCTTCTTCATCCGGCCGATCATGTCGGCGGTTGCTTCGTAGTCGGACATGCAGCCGTTCGGCACGCAGGTGACGTAAGGCGCGGTCGCCGGCTGGCCCTGATCGACGATCAGGCGGGTGCCGTGCTGGAGATGCATTCCCGGCGGGACGGTGACGCGCAGAATCTTCTGCGGCGAGCCCTCCGGCTCGATCAGCGCGACGGCGACGACCGGCATGCCGTTCTCGATGCGGCCGTCCTTGGCGACGACGCAGACCTGCTTGGCAGCCGCGTCCGGGCCTTTGCCGCAGACCTTCATCCACGGCGAATAGAGAAGCTGCGGCACTTCCGGCTGGCCGGCCTGCTGCTGTTGGGGCGGCTGCTGTTGTTGCTGCGGCTGGGCCTGCGCGGGCTTCGGCGCCGGCTTGGCAGCGGGCTTGGCCGGCTGCTGGGCGACGGCCGCGGAGGCCATCAGCACCGAGAGCGCCGCCGCCACAGTCCAAGCGATCGGCCGGGCCGATGCAATCCGATAATCCATGCGAAAATTCCCTTTGTGTTCGCCTTCTTGGCGCGGCCCGCAGGCGGCGCGTGGCGTCCCCTCGCTGGTCTGTCAGGGTCAAATACGGCGACAGCGTGACGCCGCGCGCTGCTGATAGCGGATATTGAACCGCCGATAAAGCACGGAAACAGCGGGTTCACGGAAACCGCCATGGCGGGCCGTTTCCCAAAGACACCCTCCGCCTTGGGCGTCCGACGCCGTGGTACCGTGGCAGGCAACTTTGACGAATCGCAGGCCACGTGACCGCCCGACGCCCAATGTCCGCCCCTGCCTCCCACCGTGCCCGTGCCGGGGCGGTGAACCGGCGAACCGTGCTTCGGTTCATGCTCGGAAGCGCCTGCGGAATTCAGGTCGCCACCCTGCTCGGCCGACCGGCCGCGGCGGCCGGCGTTGCCCACGCTATCGCCATGCACGGCCAGCCGGCCCAACCGGCAGGCTTTTCCCACATGGCCTAGGTGAATCCGAACGCGCCCAAGGGCGGCCGGCTGGCCCAGGGCGTGCTCGGCACCTTCGACAGCCTCAACCCGTTCATCGTCAAAGGACTGCCGGCACAGAGCCTGCGCGGCTATGTGGTCGAGAGCCTGCTGGCGCGCGGCTACGACGAGCCCTTCACGCTCTACGGATTGCTGGCCCAGAGCGTCGAGACCGACGACGCTCGCAGCTATGTCACCTTCACCCTCGATCCGCGCGCCCGCTTCTCCGACGGCAAGCCGGTGACACCGCAAGACGTGATCTTCTCCTGGGAGATCCTGCGCGACAAAGGCCGGCCGAACTTCCGCACCTATTACGCCAAGGTGACGAAAGCTGAAGCCAGCGGCGAACGCGGTATTCGCTTCGATCTATCGAGTGCCGACGACCGCGAACTGCCGCTGATCCTCGGTCTGATGCCGATCCTGGCGAAACATACCGTCGATCCGGCGACGTTCGAGGACACGACCTTCACACCGCCGGTCGCCAGCGGCGCTTATGTCGTGAGCGACGTGCAGCCGGGGCGCAGTGTTACCTTCCGCCGCGATCCGAACTACTGGGGCCGCGACCTCGCGATCAATCGCGGCTTGTGGAATTTCGACGAAATCCGCTTCGACTATTACCGCGATGGCAACACGCATTTCGAGGCCTTCAAGAAGGGCCTCTACGATGTGCGCGCCGAACTCGATCCGACCCGCTGGGAAACCGGCTACGATTTTCCCGCCGCGCGCGATGGCCGCGTGGTGCAGGAGCGTTTCGAGACCGGGCTGCCCAAGGGCATGTCCGGCTTCGTGTTCAACACGCGCCGGCCGATATTCGCCGATCCGCGGGTGCGCGAGGCGATCCTGACGCTGTTCGACTTCGAATGGGTCAACCACAATTTCTTTTTCGACCAGTACCGCCGCACCGCGAGCTATTTCGAGGGATCGGAACTGTCAGCGCGCGGCGTTCCCGCAGATGCCCGCGAGCGCGCCTTGCTGGCGTCGTTTGGCAATGCCGTACGCCCCGACATTCTCAATGGCACGTGGCAGCCGCCGGTCACCGATGCGTCCGGGCGCGACCGCAAGACGCTGCGCCGGGCGCTCATGTTGCTGAAACAGGCCGGCTACGAACTCAAGGGCACCGAACTGCGGCGGCATGACAACGGCGAACCGCTCACCTTTGAAATCCTCGCCACCACGCGCGATCAGGAGCGGCTGGGGCTCGCCTTCTCCCGCGATCTCAAGCGCGCCGGCATTGCGGTCAATGTCCGCATGGTCGACGCCGTGCAGTTCGACCGCCGCCGCATCGCCTACGACTTCGACATGATGGAGTACCGCTGGGACCAGTCGCTGTCGCCCGGCAACGAGCAGGCGTTCTACTGGGGTTCGGCTGCCGCCGACGTCGACGGCACGCGGAATTACATGGGCGTCCGGTCAAAGGGCATCGACGCGATGATCGCGGCGCTCCTCGCGGCGCGCGAACGGACCGACTTCGTGACCGCAGTGCGCGCGCTCGACCGGCTGCTGATGTCGGGCTTCTACGTCGTGCCGCTGTTTCATCTGCCGCAGCAATGGGTCGCACGCTGGACCACGATCCGCCATCCCGAGCGCACAGCGCTGTTCGGCTATCTGCCGGAAACCTGGTGGCGTGCGTCATGAGTTCATGGCTCCGTTCCGATAACATCGCGCCATGATTCTCGACGCCCACCAGCGCGCCCGGGCCGCGGCCGATGGTCCCGGTTTCACGCTCGACGACCTGTTCCGCCGCGCGGCGATCCGCCGGCCGCAGGAGATTGCGCTGTGCGATCCGGCTGACCGCGAACACATCACCGGAACGCCCGCACGCGCCCTGAGCTTCATCGAGATCGACAATGCCGTGACCGCCGTCGCGGCGCGGCTGCGCGCGCTCGGCCTGCGCAACGACACGGTCGTCGCCTATCAACTGCCCAACACCGTCGAAAACATCGTGATCCTGCTCGGCATCCTGCGCGCCGGCATGATAGCCGCGCCGCTGCCGCTGCTGTGGCGCGCCGACGAAATCGCCACAGCATTGGCCCGCTGCGGCGCGACCATGCTGATCGGCATGACCCAGATCGGCGCGACCGATCATCGCGCGATCGCGCTGGAAGCGGCGGCGGCGCATTTTCCGTTGCGCCATGTGGGCCTGTTCGGCTCCGGCGATCACGACGGCACCGTGCCATTCGACGACGTGCTGACGGCGCCCCCCACGGCTTTTGCCATCGGGCCGCGCGCCGGCGACGCGTCCGCCTATGTCGCGATCGTCACATTCGAGAGCGGCGCCGACGGTCCGATCGCCGTCGCGCGCAGCCATCGTCAGATGCAAGCGGCCGCTGCCGCATTGCCGCCTGTAATCTCGGGTGCAGTGCTGACGACCGTCGCGCTGTCATCGTTCGCGGGATTGTCGCTCGCCCTGTTGCCATGGCTTGCCGGCGAGACGCCGCTCGTCCTGCATCAAGCTTTGGATCTACCGACCCTGCAGCGTCAGCGCGAGCAGCACCGCTGCATGACGCTGATTGTGCCCGGCCCGGCGCGCGAGGTCCTGACAGCGACCGGCGCTCTGGCACCCGGCCATGGCCTGCAGCGTATCGTCTCGCTGTGGCGCGCGCCGGTGATGCCCGACGAGATGTCTTTTCAGGAAGATATCGAACACATCAACATCGCCAGCATCGGGGAGTTTGCGCTCGATCCGGCAGCCCTGATGGTGCGGCGGACTTTGGCCGGCACGCTCGCCATCGGCGGCGACATGGTGCCGACCGGTGTCTTCCCGCCAGGAGCAGACCGCGGCGCTCGGCACGTCCTGGCCATCAGTGATGATGGACTGGTCGACACCGGCTATGCCTGCCCCGACGATCGCGCATCGCTGGTCGCGGCAACGCCACGCGGGCTCGTCGCGGTCGGCGGCTATCGGCACAAGCCGGCCGATCTCACGCGACAGGCCCGTACCGTCGATCCGCAGGCGACGGTCGTTGCGCTTCCGCACGCGCTGCTCGGCAACCGGCTCGCCGGGACCACCGCAAACCCGGCGTCGGCAGAGGCTGCCCTCGCGGACCGCCATCCGCTGCTCGCGGAGGCGTTCCGGACCCCACGCACGGCTGCGTGATCGCGCGGTTGCGCCCGCGCAGCCTCGCGCCTAGCTTCCCTGAAAAGCGAGGTTCCCCATGGCCGCTCCCGCAGCAACTGCTCCCGTTCGCATCGACGTCGTCTCCGATATCGTCTGTCCCTGGTGCTTCATCGGCAAGCGCCGGCTGGAGAAAGCCATCGCGCAGATTCCCGACGTTCCTGTCGAGGTGCACTTCCGTCCCTACTATCTCAACGACTGGATTCCGCGCGAAGGCATCTCGCGCAACGACTACCTGACGCAGAAATTCGGTTCGCCGGAACGCTACAACGGTATCGCCACCCGCGTTGCCGCAACCGCCGCCGCTGAGGGGCTCGTCTACGACAAGGACCACATCAGCCGTCAGCCGAACACCATCGACGCGCACCGTCTGATCCGCTGGGCCGACGAGAAAGGTCTCGCGCCGCAGATGAAGCAGCGGCTGATGGACATGTATTTCACCGAAGGCGCTGACCTCACCGACCGCGAAGTGCTGGTGAAAGCGGCGGCCGATGTCGGCCTCGATGCCGCGACGGTGCGTGCGGGGCTTGCGAGCGACAAGGACGAAGCCGAGATCGAACAGGAAGTCGAACAGGCGAAGGCCGCCGGCATCCAGGGCGTGCCATTCTACATTCTCGCCGGGAAGTACGGCATCTCCGGCGCGCAGGATCCCGCGACGCTCGCGCAGGCGATCCGCCAGGTAGCGGAGGAGCAGGCAAAGGCTGGCGCGTAGTAGAGTTTTGACGTTGTGCCGGCTGTCTCCTCACGTCATTGCCGGGCTTGACCCGGCAATCCATCTTTTTTTCAGGTGAAGATGGATGCCCGCGTCAAGCGCGGGCATGACAGCGGCAAGGCCGTCATAACCTGAAAACCTTACGCCGCCTTCTTCTTCGCTTTGTCGGCAATGCCGGCAAGGCTGCGCAGGATCGCCGTGGTCCCCTTGAGACGGTCTTCCGCTTCCTGCCAGTTGGCGAGGAAGACGACCTTCATGTCCGGTCGCACCTTGGCGTCGCGGCCGCGCTCGCTGATGAAGGCGATCAGTTTCTGCGGATCGGCGAATTCGTCGTTGCGGAACGAGATCACCGCACCCTTCGGGCCGGCGTCGATCTTCGCGACATTGGCGCGGCGCGCCAGCGCCTTGATCGCCACCAGCGAGAGGAGATGCCCCACCTCCTCCGGCAGCGGCCCGAACCGGTCGACCATCTCGGCGGCGAAACCGTCGATCTCGCGCTCGTCCTCCATCTCGGCGAGGCGGCGATAGAGCGACAGCCGCACCGATAGGTCGGCGACATACTCCTCCGGAATGAGCACCGGCGTGCCGATGGTGATCTGCGGCGCCCACTTGTCCTCGACGATGTCGGTGAGACCGGCCTTGAGGCTCAACACCGCCTCCTCCAGCATCTGCTGGTAGAGCTCGAAGCCGACTTCCTTGATGTGACCCGACTGTTCATCTCCAAGAAGATTGCCCGCGCCGCGAATGTCGAGGTCGTGCGAGGCAAGCTGGAAGCCCGCGCCAAGCGTGTCGAGCGATTGCAGCACCTTGAGCCGCTGCTCCGCCTGCGGCGTGATCTTCGCGTTCGCCGGCAGGGTCAGCAGCGCATAGGCGCGCAGCTTCGAGCGGCCGACACGGCCGCGCAACTGATAGAGCTGCGCCAGACCGAACCGGTCGGCGCGATGCACGATCAGCGTATTGGCCGAGGGAATATCGAGGCCGCTCTCGACGATCGTGGTCGACAGCAGCACGTCGAACCGGCCTTCGTAGAACGAGGACATGATGTCCTCGAGCACGGTCGGCGCCATCTGCCCGTGCGCGACGGCGACCTTCACCTCCGGCACGTTCTTCTCGAGGAAATCCCTGGCGCCGGCGAGGTCCTCGATGCGCGGCACCACATAGAACGACTGGCCGCCGCGATAGCGCTCGCGCAGCAAGGCTTCGCGCACCACCAGCGGATCGAACGGCGAGATGAAGGTGCGCACGGCGAGGCGATCGACCGGCGGCGAGGCGATGATCGACAGATCGCGCACGCCGGTGAGCGCGAGTTGCAGCGTACGCGGGATCGGCGTCGCGGTCAGCGTCAGTACATGCACCTCGGCGCGGAGCTGCTTCAGCTTTTCCTTATGAGCAACGCCGAAGTGCTGTTCCTCGTCGATGATGAGGAGGCCGAGATCCTTGAAGTTGACGTTCTTGCCGAGCAGCGCATGGGTGCCGACGACGATGTCGATCTTGCCTTCGGCCAGACCCTTCTTGGTCGCCGACAACTCGGCGGCAGAGACAAGCCGCGACGCCTGGCCGAGCTTCACCGGAAAGCCGTGAAATCGCTCGGTGAACGTCTTGTAGTGCTGGCGCGCGAGCAGCGTCGTCGGCACAACGACCGCGACCTGCTTGCCGGCCATCACCGCAGCGAAAGCCGCGCGCAAAGCGACTTCGGTCTTGCCGAAGCCGACATCGCCGCAGACCAGCCGGTCCATCGGCCGCCCGGCGGCAAGATCGCCAAGCGCAGCGTCGATGGCGTTCTGCTGATCCTCGGTTTCCTCATACGGGAAGCCGGCGCAGAATTCGTCGTAGGCTCCCGCGTTCACCGCGAGCTTCGGCGCCTCGCGCACCTGCCGCGCCGCCGCGACCTTGATCAGCTCCCCGGCCATGGCGAGGATGCGCGCCTTCATCTTCGCCTTGCGCGCCTGCCAGTTGCCGCCGCCGAGGCGGTCGAGCTCGACCTTGCTGTCCTCGTTGCCGTAGCGGGACAGCAGATCGATGTTCTCGACCGGCAGATAGAGTTTGGCAGCCTCGGCATAATGCAGTTCGAGGCAGTCGTGCGGAGCGCCGGCGACGTCGATGGCGGTCAAGCCGATGAAGCGGCCGATGCCGTGGTCCACATGAACGACGAGATCACCTGCGGCGAGGCTCGATACTTCCGAGATGAAATTGTCGGCACGCTTCGCCTGTCGACGCGGCCGCGCCAGACGATCGCCGAGGATATCCTGCTCGCCGATGACGGCTGTGTCTTCAGTCTCGAATCCGGTCTCGATGCCGAGCACCGCGAGTGCGACCGCCGGCGATTCGCAAGCGCGCGCTTCATCCCAGGACCGCACCGGCGTCAGCCGCTCGATGCCATGGTCGGCAAGCACATGGCGCATGCGCTCGCGCGCGCCTTCGCTCCACAGCGCGACGGTGACGTGCTTGCCGTTTCCTTGCAGCTCGCGCACATGCGCGGTCACTGCGTCGAACACATTGGTGTCGGGGATCGCACGCTCCGGCGCGAAGCTGCGCCCCGGCCGGATGCCGGTGTCGATCACCCGCTCCGCCTCCGGCGCATCGAATGGCGTCAGTGCCACATGCGACGCCTTGGCGACGCGATCGGCCCATTCCGCTTCGCCGAGATAAAGCCGATCGACCGGCAGCGGCCGGTACGGCACGCCAACCTTGTCGGCGAGCGCCTGTTCGCGCGCGTCGTGATAGTCCTTGATCTGCTCGAAACGCTCGCGGGCGGCGTCATCCACCAGCGGCTCGAACGCGACAGGTGCGCCCGGCAGATAGTCGAACAGCGTATCCATGCTGTCGTGGAACAGCGGCAACCAGTGCTCCATACCGGGATAGCGGCGGCCTTCGCTCACAGCTTCGTAGAGCAGATCGTCCGGCGTCGGCGCACCGAATTGCGCGATGTAACCGGTACGGAATTTTCGGATCGTGTCGCTGGTGAGCTGGAATTCAGACACCGGCACGAGGTCGAGCCGGCGCATATCCATCTCGGTGCGCTGCGTCTGCGGATCGAAACTGCGGATAGTCTCCAGCGCATCGCCGAAGAAGTCGAGCCGCACCGGCAGATCGAGCCCCGGCGGAAACAGATCGAGAATGCCGCCGCGCACCGCATAGTCGCCCGGCTCGCGCACCGTCGAGGCGCGCGTATAGCCGTTGAGCTCCAGCCACTGCGCGATCTTGTCCATGCCGATGACATTGCCCGGCGCAGCAGACAAAGCCTGACGCTGGACGAGACTACGCGCCGGTACGCGCTGGGTCGCGGCATTGACCGTCGTCAGCAGGATCGCCGGTTTGTCGCGGCCTTCGACGCGCGCCAGCCGCGACAGCGTCAGGACGCGCTGCGCCAGCACCGCGGCATGCGGCGACACACGATCGTAAGGCAGACAGTCCCATGCCGGGAATTCCAGCGTCTCGATGTCCGGCGCAAAGAACGACAGCGCCCGCGCCAGCGCATTCATGCGCGGCACGTCGCGGCAAACCACAGCAAGGCTCGTTGCCGGCGCATCGGCCTTGGCCGCGACCGCACGCGCGAGATCGGCAAGCACCAGTCCTTCCGCGCCATCGCTCACATGGGTGAGCGTGACGGGACGGCCGGGCGCCAGCAGCGTGGCAGGCGATGCACTGGAACGGAAAGGCTTCACGGACTTCAACTCAATCGAGAGACAGATGGTAGTCGCGCATCCGGCGGAACAGCGGCGTGTCGTATTCGGGCGGCACCTCGCGCTCGCCGATCACCCAGTTCAGGAGATCGGCGTCCGGCACTTCGATCAGCCGTTCAAGCTCGGTGAGTTCGGCGCCGGTGAGCGTGGCGATATGTGCGTCGGCAAAGCCGCCCATGATGAGATCGGTTTCGCGGATGCCGCGATGCCAGCAACGGAACAACAGACGGCGCCGGCGCGGATCCAGCCCTTCGCTCGACACGGTCGTTCCGGTCATGCCTTGTTCCTCACCTTTGACCAACGCCAAAAACCCGGACGGTGCCGGGCCGGGGTTATATAAACGGCGGAGCGGCGATTACCAGCCGCGCCGCCGTTTATTCCAAAGACGCTTTAATCCAGCTTGACGCCGGCGGCGCGCACCGCGTCGCCCCACTTCGTCACCTCGGACTGGACGAAGCGGCCGAGATATTCCGGCGAGCGCCGTTCCTTCGGAACGTTCACGGCGCCGAGCGATTCCAGCTTGGTCCGCAGCGCCGGCGTGTCCATCGCCGCGACGGTCGCCGCATAGAGCTTCTCGACGATCGGATCGGGCGTTTTCGCCGGGAGGAAATTCGCGGCCCAGGTATAGGCGTCGATACCCTTGAGGCCGCTCTCCGCCGCTGTCGGCAGATCCGGCAGCACCGGCGTGCGCGACGAGGCGAGCGTGGCGATCGCCTTAACCGTTCCGGCGCGGATGGTCTGCACGGCCGTTACGGCGATCTCGCACTGAAAGTCGAGGCGCCCGGCCTGCAGGTCCTGCATCGCCAGCGCCGTGCCGCGATATGGCACATGCTGGATGTTGGTACCCATGGCGCCGTTGAGCATCACGCAACCGAGATGCGCGGCCGAGCCGATTCCGGCGGAGCCGAAATTCATCACGTTCTCGTTCGCCTTGGCGTAAGCAACGAACTCTTTCATGTTCGACGCCGGAAAATCCTTGCGAGCGATCAGCACCAGCGGGATTTCTGCGATCAATCCCACCGGCGTGAAGCCGGTCACCGGATTGTAAGGCGGCTTGCTGCCGAGCAATTGCGGGTTGGCATGGGTCGCAACCGTGCCGAGCAGGAAGGTGTAACCATCCGGCGCGGCATTGACGACCCGCGCTCCGCCGACCGTGCCGCCGCCCCCGCCGACGTTCTCGACCACCACGCGCTGGCCGAGGAAGTCCCCCATCCGCTCCGCCAGCAGCCGGCCGAACACATCGATCGGGCCTCCGGCCGCCGCCGCGACCACCATGGTCACCGGCCGCTCCGGCCAGTCAGCGCGGCCCGGCGTTCCGCTCACGGCCAGCGCCAGCAGCGTAGCGAAGGCAACGCGCACCACAGTCATCGTTAAGCCCCTTCTGTGTTCAGCTTCGAAAATCAGCTACCACATCGCACGGAACAAGGAACCGCGAAACCAGCTCATGCGGCCCGCACAGCTCAATCCCCTGTTTGCATCGCTCACGAGCCTGCCGGGCGTCGGCCCGAAGCTGGAAAAGCTTTACCGCAGGTTGCTCGACCGCGAGGCCCCCCATGTGGCCGATCTGCTGCTGCATCTGCCATCGGGCGCGGTGGACCGCCGGGCGCAACCCAAGCTCAACGAGGTGGTGCCGGGCACACTGGTGACCGTGTCGGTCACAATCGATGCGCACCGTCCCCCGCCGCCACACCGCAGCCGCGCGCCCTACCGGATCGACACCAGCGACGCGACCGGCACGTTGACGCTGACCTTCTTTCACGCACGCGGCGATCAGTTGCGCAAGCAACTCCCCGAGGGCGAGCGCCGCTACGTCTCCGGCACCGTCGAACTCTACGACGGCGAGTTGCAGATGGTGCATCCCGACCGCGTGGTCGACGAGCAAGGCTTCGCCACGCTGCCGCTGGTCGAGCCGATCTATCCGCTCACCGAAGGGCTGGCGCTCGGCAATATCCGTCGCGCAATGCAGGGGGCACTCGCGGCCCTGCCCGATTTGCCGGAATGGCAGGACGAGGCGTGGCTGTCCCGCGAGCAATGGCCGCCTTTCGCTGACGCGCTGCGTCAGTTGCACCAGCCGGCAGAACCGACCGACGTCTCACCTGAAAGCGCCGCCTGGAGCCGCCTCGCCTATGACGAACTGCTCGCGGGCCAGCTCGCGCTCGCGCTGGTGCGTGCGCATATGCGTGAACTCGCCGGACGCGGCAGCGCCAGCGAAGGCGTGCTGCGGCAGAAGATCATCGACGCGCTATCCTATTCGCTGACGCCGTCGCAGGCGCGCGCCGTCGACGACATCGTCAACGACCTCGCGCTGCCGCACCGCATGCTGCGTCTCGTGCAGGGCGACGTCGGCTCCGGCAAGACGGTGGTGGCGCTGATCGCCGCGGCGACGGTGATCGAAGCCGGTCGACAGGCCGCGATCATGGCGCCGACGGAAATCCTCGCGCGCCAGCATTTCAACACCATCGTGCCGCTCGCCAAAGCCGCCGGCCTGCGGGTCGCGGTGCTGACCGGTCGCGACCGCGGCAAGGACCGCGCCGAAAGGCTCGAACGTCTCGCCATCGGCGACATCGATCTGATCGTCGGCACCCATGCGCTGTTCCAGGACGACGTGGCGTTCAAGGATCTGGCGCTGGCGATCGTCGACGAGCAGCACCGTTTCGGCGTGCATCAGCGCATGCAATTGCAGAGCAAGGGCCGCCCTGCCGATGTGCTGGTGATGACGGCAACGCCCATTCCCCGCACTCTGGCGCTGACGGCCTATGGCGACATGGATGTCTCGCGCATCACCGGCCGGCCACCGGGCCGCAAGCCCATCGAGACACGGGTGATGAAGGCCGACCGCATGGACGAGCTGGTCGCGCATTTGCGACTGGCGTTGGACTCCGGCACGCGTGCTTACTGGGTCTGTCCGCTGGTGGAAGAGTCCGAAAAGATCGACCTGGCCGCCGCCGAGGATCGCGCCGTGACGTTGCGCCAGGCGCTGGGGCTAAAGGTGGGACTGGTACATGGCAAGATGAAAGCCGCCGAGCGCGACGCCGCCATGGCCGCGTTCAAGGCAGGTGAAACGCAATTGCTGGTCGCCACCACCGTGATCGAGGTGGGCGTGGACGTGCCGGAAGCCACCATCATGGTGGTGGAGCATGCCGAGCGTTTCGGCTTGGCCCAGCTGCACCAGCTGCGCGGGAGGGTCGGCCGCGGCGCCGGCAAATCTTCCTGCATCCTGCTTTGGCACGAACCTTTGGGCGAAACCGCCAAGGCGCGGCTCAAGACCATGCGCGAAACCGATGACGGCTTTGTCATCGCCGAGGAAGATTTGCGCCTG
>JBQCFU010000490.1:0-4246 GCA_051958775.1 Pseudolabrys sp. | reverse complement strand
GATATCTGAGCACATCCGATGGAATGGTATACCGCATTCTCGCTGCTGATGGCGTGCTTCTTCGCGCTGGTGCTCCTCGGCATTCCGGTTGTGTTCGCGTTTTTCGGCGTGAACGTGATTTTCCTCGGCTATTTCATGGGCGAACCGGGGTTCGAACTGCTGATCGATAGCGTTTATGGCAGCCTGTCGGTGTTCGTCTTGTTGCCTATCACGATGTTCATCCTCCAAGGCGAGATCCTGTTCCGAACAGGTCTCGTCATGCGGATGATCGACGCCCTCGATAGCTGGCTCGGCTCTATTCCGGGACGGTTGTCGTTGCTGGCGGTCGGATCGGGAACGATTCTGGCATCACTCTCCGGAGCCAGCATCGGCACCACCGCGATGCTGACGCGTACGCTCGCGCCGGCCATGGAAGAGCGCGGCTACAGCAAGAAGCTGAGTATCGGCCCGCTGCTCGGCAGCGGTGGTCTTGCTGTGATGATGCCTCACAGCGCGCTGGGCGTGATCCTGGCGGTGATCGCCAATGTCTCCGTCGGCAAGCTGCTGATTGCAATCGTGATCCCGGGCTTTTTGCTCGCGCTGCTCTACGTCATCTACATCGTTGGTGTCTGCAAGCTCGATCCGAAGGCGGCGCCACGCTACGAAGCCAAGAAAATCCCGATCCAGGAACGGTTGGTCTTGACGGCGAAATATGTGCTGCCGCTGTCGATCCTGATCATTGCGATGATCTTCGTGATTTTCCGGGGTGTCGCGACACCGACCGAGGCGGCTTCGCTCGGCACGTTTGCGTCCTTTGGTCTCGCGGCGATCTACGGTCGCCTGACCTGGACCGCGACGCGCGATGCCTTGTTTTCGACGCTGCGCATCTCAGTGATGGTGCTGGCGATCCTGGCGGCCTCGCAAGCCTTCACCCAGTTGCTGGCCTACACCGGATCGGCGCAGAAGCTGGTACAGATCGCCGGGACGCTGCCGATCCCGCCGATCTGGATCATCGTCCTGATGCATCTGGTGACGCTGATCCTCGGCGGCCCGATCGGTGGCATTCCGCTGATCATGATGACGATCCCAATCTTCATTCCGGTGGTCAAAGCGCTGGGTTATGAGCCGATCTGGTTCTGCACCGCGATGCTGCTTAATGTCGAGCTGGCGCAGATCACACCACCGTTCGGGATATTGCTCTACGTGGTCCGAGGAATCGTGCCGAATGCGACCATGGCGGATATCACCCGCGCGGCCGGGCCGATCATCGCCATCAACCTGCTTCTCATGGCGCTGCTGATCGCAATCCCGGCGTTGTCGCTCTGGCTGCCAGGCCATATGAACTAAGGGGCGCCGATGACACCCTCCAGCGAGCCCGCCGTCACCGTTTACAGCAACGGCCGCATTCTCGACGGATTGCGCGACATCCCGAATGGTCATCTGGTCACGCAGGGGGCATCGATCATCGCGGTCGGTGCGGATGAGCCGAAGCGGGGGCTGTCAGCGGGCGGCGTCCGGCATGTCGATCTTGGCGGACGGACGCTGCTGCCGGGTTTCGTCGATTGCCATGTGCATCTGACGATGCACGGCCACGCCGCGCCGACACCGATCGTTACCAAGAGCGATGAGATGGTAACGTTGATGCGCGCGTCCCTCAACGCCCTGCGGACGCTGCACGGCGGCGTCACCACGGTTCGGGATTGCGGCGCGCCGAAACAGATCGATTTCGCGCTTCGCCGCGCGGCACAAGAGGGGCTGTGCGTCACACCGCGGCTGCTGTTGAGTGGTGCTGCGCTCTGCATGACTGGCGGGCACGGGTGGCAGTTGCTCGGCGAGGAGGTCGACGGGGTCGATGCTGTACGTCGCGCGGCGCGGGCCCAGCTCAAGGCCGGCGCCGATAATGTGAAGCTGATCGCGAGCGGCGGCATCCTGACGCCTGGCACCGATATCGGCCGGCCGAAGTTCGCGATCGACGAGATGCGCGCCGCGATCGATGAAGCCCATGACGCCGGCAAGATTTCGGCCGCGCATGCCCACGGCGCTGAAGGCGTCAAACGCGCGGCGGCGGCAGGCATTGATTCAGTCGAGCACGCTTATTTCGTCGACCCGGAAGGGATCGACCTGATGCTGGCACATGGTACGATTCTGGTCGCAACATCCGCCGCTGTACGCAATGTGGTGTCGCATGGCGTTGCCGCCGGAATTCCGGCGCATATCGCCGAAAAGGCGAATTCGGCGATTGAGGCTCATGTCTCGGGATTTAAGGCCATGCATCGGGCCGGGATCCGGATGGCGATGGGTACCGATTCCGGCGTGCCATTTACCCATCACGGCAGCAATCTCGATGAACTCGGCTATCTCGTGGAGATGGGGCTGGCGCCACAGGAAGCGATCCGTGTTGCGACCCTGGATTCTGCGCGGCTCCTGAAACTCGATCAGCAGATCGGTTCGCTGGAGGAGGGGAAGAGCGCCGACTTGGTGATACTCGACGGCGATCCGCTTGCCGACATTGGCTTGCTTCGGCAGCCGAACACGATTCGTCGTGTCGTGCTCAACGGTCGGACCGTACTCGATCGTGACGTCAGCACCATGCTGGTCGGGGCAGGCTTTTCGGCCATCGTTCCGTAGTCGGCGGTACGTTTTGGCCGCAGAAGTGTCCGGCGCGAGGTATCTATCGAGTTAGGGCCAGCGATGCACGATAGAGATCGATGCATTCTTCACCCAGAATGCTGGAAATCACCTTGAGCTTCCAGCCGACCATCTCGGCGAAACGTTCAGCCGAGTAGGTGCCGAAGACGAATGCGCCTGAGATCGTTTGCAGGTCGCTGAGTCGTGCACCGACGACCAGCGTGTCGATCTCCGCATTCAGCATTGCGCCGAGGCACATCGGGCAAGGTTCGCAGGTGGTGTATAGGACACAGCCGTTCAAGGTTCGTTGCCCCAGAACCTGCGTCGCCTGCGATACTACGAGCGTCTCGGCATGTGCAGTCGGATTGCGGCGCTGAACCTTCAGGCTGTGGGCCTGGCTGACGATCTCGTTGTCGCGAGCGATGACGGCCCCGAACGGTTGCTCACCTTGCCTTTGACCCTCGCGTGCTTCGGCGATGGCGATTTTCATCAACGCGTCGTGCTGGGCTGGCATGGCGGTGACCTGATGATCCTGCGCGATCTGTCGCATCCGCAAAGAGACATCCGATCTTTGGTCATTACAAGAGGTCATGCCGATCGGTTATGAGCGCGACCCCAAAAAGCAATGGCTGCCGCTGTTCGGCGAGTGGTTCAATCACACAGAACCTGGTGGGCCAGACATCAACCCATGAGCGAGCTTCTTGACCCAAGAAGAGTGCGTTCAGCCGCAAGTCGGCCTGGCTGTCCTTTCACCTCTGTATTTCAGATCGTTGCAGACGGCGCTCTTGCGCCGGGCTTTGCCGTGCCGGCGGTCCGAAAGGCCGTCGAAGGCGTGAAATCGTCGCGTGGGAATTTGTGGGGACTAGGGAGCGAACGATGACAAACAGTGGAATCACACGTCGGTCCTTTGGACTGTCCTCCTTCGGGGCCGTGGTTGCCGGGGCTTTGCCAGGCATTTTGCCAAACCATGCCTATGCGGCCGACACTGTGCGACACGGCGTTCAGATCGGCGGACTCGGTGCGTTGCGAACGACGTTGCCTGATATCGGCAAGAAATATGACATCACCTATGATCTGAAAGACTTTCGCGACAGTACGTCGGTTTTGCTGGCGCTGGAACAGGGCGAGCTGGAGGTTGGAAACACCACGACGCAGCATCTCATTCGCGCGATCAGCGAAGGGATTCCGGTCACGTGGATCTGTGGCTGGGGCGGCGGATACAATGTGGTGGTGGCGCGCAAAGGGCTGGATCTCAAGCCCAATGACGATGCTGCTTTGAAGTCCCTGATCCTGGAAAAAAAGAAGGCGGGAAAGCCTCTGTCGATCGCTGCGCCGAGCGGCTCGATCAATCATCAGAAAATGGCGATCTTTCTCAAGTCGATGGGTATCGATCCCGAGAAGGACGTGCAGTTTGCCAACGTCCCTTATCCGAACCATTCGCGTGCGCTGGAAGCCGCCGAGGTGGACATGGCGGTGGCGATCCCGATCTTCGCCGCGCTTTCAATCACCAAGGGCGACGCCTTTTTCGTCAAGCATCTGTTTGGTGGAAAGTTCGGCAAGCAGGAGATTGGCTTCATCGTTCCCCGCAAGCTCATCGCCGAAAAAGCGGACCTCGTGCAGCGGATCGTCAATTCCCACG
>JBQCFU010000489.1:0-8276 GCA_051958775.1 Pseudolabrys sp. | reverse complement strand
GCAGCCGGCCGCCAGCGCGCCCGCAATCTTGCGCACGGGCGTCAGCGTCGGGAAATTCCACGGCGTGAACGCGGCGACGACACCGACCGGCTCCTGCATGACGAGCTGGCGCACGCCCTTCTGCCGGCCCGGCACGATGCGGCCGTAAGCACGACGGCCTTCTTCCGCGAACCACTCGATGATCTCGGCGGTGCCGATCACTTCAGCGCGCGATTCCGGATAGGGCTTGCCCTGCTCCTGCGTCATCACCTTGGCGATGTGGTCGTAGCGCTCGCGCACCAGATCGGCGGCCTTGCGCATCACCTTGGAGCGGTCATAGGCCGAGGTGTTGCGCCAGACGGCGAGACCCTTGTTGGCGGCTTCGATCGCGCGATCGAGATCAGCCTTGGTCGCATGCGGCAGCGGGCCGAGCGCCTTGCCGGTCGCCGGATTGAGGACATCCTCGCTCTTGCGGCTGGTGCCGTCGAGCCACTGACCATCGATATAAAGAGCAAGCTGGGTATACATGGCATTGTCCTCGCTGCGGTATCACGCGTCCGGCAACGGACGCTTTATAATTTGTCGCGTTTTCCTGACGCGAACCGGCATCCACTTCGCTTGAAAACGCTTTAGCACTCCGATCTGCGCGTCGCCAATCGCGGCACGCAGCCCTGCCGGTCAGGAACCGGTGAATACCGGCTTGCGCTTCTCCATGAAGGCGCGCCGGCCTTCGGTGTAATCCTTGCTGGCGAAGCAGGCCTGCACCATATCCTCGCAGGTCTTGAGATCGCGCTTGCTCTCGTCGGTGAGCGCCTGCTCGACAATGAACTTCACGGAATCGACGGTCAGCGGCGCATTGCCGGCGATCGTCTCCGCATAGTTCTGCACGTAGGCTTCTAACTCGCCGTCCGGCACCACGCGGTTCACGAGCCCCATCATCTGCGCCTCGGCGGCGGTGAACTGCCGCGCCGTGTAGAAGATTTCCTTGGCGAAGGACGGCCCGACCAGATCGACCAGCTTCTTCAAGCCGTCGTAGCGGTAGCCGAGGCCGAGCTTCGCCGCCGGCACGCCGAATTTCGACCCTTCGGTGCAGATGCGCATGTCGCAGCACAGCGCAAGGCCGACGCCGCCGCCGATGCAGTAGCCGCGGATCATGGCGATGGTCGGCTTCGGGAAGCTGTAGAACGCGTGGTTCGCATGATCGACCGCAGCATTGTAGCGGTCGATGCCTTCCTGCGAGGAGCGCTCCTTCTCGAACTTGGAGATGTCTGCGCCGGACACGAACGCCTTGCCGCCGGCGCCGGTGACGACGACGACACGGATATTCTTGTCGTTCTTGAAGTCCTCGAGATAGCTCGACGCGGCTTCCCACATATCCAGCGACACGGCGTTGAGCCGTTCGGGATTGTTGAAGGTGAGATAGCCGATCTTGCCTTCCTTGCGCGACAGCATCTTGTCGGTGGTCATTCGCTCCGTCCTTTCCACGTCATGGCCGGGCTTGTCCCGGCCATCCACGTCTCACTTCGATAACAAGAAAGACGTGGATGCCCGGCACAAGGCCGGGCATGACAACAACTCTAAACCGCCTTGACCTCATGCAGCGCCTTGATCTCGTCGGCGCTGAAACCGAATTCCTTGAGCACGTCGTCGGTATGTTCGCCCAGTTCTGGCGGACGCGCCGCAATCGCACTGTCGGTGCGCGACAGATGGAACGGCTGCGCCAGCAGGCCGAGCGGGCTGCCGTCCTTGCGCTGCGCATGCGCGACCACGTCGAGATGCTTCACCTGCGGATCGGCGAACATCTGGTCGACCGCATAGATCGGCCCGCACGGCACGCCGGCGACATTGAACGCCTCGACCCATTCCGCGCTGGTGCGTGTCGCGGTCACCGCCTCGATGGCGACATTGAGCGCGTCGCGGTTGTCCGAGCGCAGCTTGCCGGTCTTGTAGTCCGGCGTCTCGATCCATTCCGGATGATCGACCGCGCGGCACAGCCGCTCCCAGATCGCCTGTCCGGTGGCGGCGATGTTGATGTAGCCGTCCTTGGTGCGGAACACGCCGGTCGGGATCGAGGTCGGATGGTTGTTGCCGGCCTGCTTCGGCACCTCACCTTCGGTCAAATAACGCGCCGCCTGGAAGTCGAGCATGAAGATCTGCGCCTGCAGCAGCGAGGTCGTGACCCACTGGCCTTCGCCGGACTGATCGCGTTCGAGCAGGGCCGTGAGGATGCCGAGCGCGCAGAAGAGGCCGGCGGTGAGATCGGCGATCGGAATGCCGACGCGCATCGGCCCCTGCCCCGGCGCACCGGTGATCGACATCAGCCCACCCATGCCCTGCGCGATCTGGTCGAAGCCAGGCCGCTTGGCATAGGGCCCGTCCTGGCCGAAGCCGGAAATGCTCGCCAGCACGATGCCCTTGTTGAGGCGCTTCAGGGATTCGTAGTCGATGCCGAGCCTGTCCTTCACGTCGGGCCGGAAGTTCTCGACCACCACATCGGCCTTGGCGGCGAGCCGGCGGAATGCGGCAATGCCCTGCGACGATTTCAGATCGAGGGTGATGCCGCGCTTGTTGCGCTGGAGGTTCTGGAAATCCGAGTTCTCGCGCGGGCCGCCCATGCCCTCGCCTTCGGCGAGATGGGCCGGCGTCTCGATCTTGATCACCCGCGCGCCCCAGTCGGCGAGCTGCCGCACCGCCGTCGGGCCGGACCGTACCCGGGTCAGGTCGAGGACCGTAAAGCGGGACAGGGCGCGGGAGGGGGCGCAAGATGGGGCGGAAGACGCGGGAACAGCCATCGAATCTCTCGGTAGGAGCGCGGCGAAGAACGGCAAAAGGTGGCGAACCTTCCCGTATCCACCCCCGCTTGTCTACCGGGCGGAATGCAGGTCTGGCCGGATTTCATTCATTATGTCAGGGTGTTCCGTGGGTTTTGCGGCCGGATTACGAGGCCGGGCCATTGAACGTATCTTGCAAAAACACGACTTCCCTGCCATATCAGCGGCGCGGATGACGATCCGGCCATCGGATCTTGCGGGCCGCGTGCACGAAACCCTGACGGTTTTCGCCCCGCCCATCCCTCACTCTCGAACAACCGGCAGCCCAGGCCACGCGGGGATGTCTTAAACCCCGCGGCCCCTCCGTCGCAGCTCGCGAACGGATGCGTCGTTGCATAGAAAGAGAACGTTTGACGTCTTTTCACGAATTCGGCCTCGCAGAGCCGATCCTCAGCGCCCTCGCTCAGGAAAACTACACCACCCCGACGCCGATCCAGTCCCAGACCATTCCGCTCGCCATGAGCCGGCGCGATGTCATCGGCATCGCCCAGACCGGAACCGGCAAGACCGCCGCCTTCGCGCTGCCGATCCTGCATCACATCGAAGCGACCCGTTATCGCCCCGAGCGCAAGACCTGCCGCGTGCTGGTGCTTTCGCCGACACGCGAACTGTCGATCCAGATCGGTGACAGCTTCAAGGCCTATGGCCGCAACCTGCGCCTCGCGGTCGCCGTCGCAATCGGCGGCGTGCCGATCAATCGCCAGGTGCGCGCGCTCAACCACGGCGTCGAAGTCCTCGTCGCCACGCCGGGCCGGCTGCTCGACCTCGTCAATATGCGCGCCGTGTCCCTCGACAAGGTCGAGGTGCTGGTGCTCGACGAGGCCGACCGCATGCTGGACATGGGCTTCATCCATGACATCCGTAAAGTCGTGAAGATCCTGCCGAAGGACCGGCAGACGCTGTTCTTCTCGGCGACCATGCCGCAAGCGATCGCCGATCTCGCCAAGGACATGCTGCGCGATCCGGCCCGCGTGTCGGTCACGCCGCAATCGACCACCGCCGAGCGCGTGGCGCAACGCGTGATCCTCACCGACAAGGCGGCAAAGCAAACGCTGCTCAACGAAACCATCAAGGCGGAATCGGACGCGATCGACCGCGTGCTCGTCTTCACCCGCACCAAGCATGGCGCCGACAAGGTCGTCCGCAATCTCGAAAAGGCGGGCATCTATTCGGAAGCGATCCACGGCAACAAGTCGCAGAACCAGCGTGAGCGCGCGCTCACCGCATTCCGCGACGGTCGCTGCCGCACCCTGGTGGCGACCGACATCGCCGCACGCGGCATCGACGTCGACGGCGTGAGCCACGTCATCAACTACGATCTGCCGAACGTGCCGGAGAGCTACGTTCACCGCATCGGCCGCACGGCGCGCGCCGGCGCGGAAGGTGTCGCGATCTCGTTCGTCGATCACGAAGAGATGGCGTATCTGCGCGATATCGAGAAGCTGATCCGCATGTCGATCCCATCGACCGACCGGCGCACCGGCCAGCGTCCTGCGCAACCGGGCGCGCGTCCGGTGCAGCAAGGCCAGCGGCATCAGCCCGGCCGCAGCCAGCGTGGCGGACGGCCGCAGCAGCACGGCAAGCCAAATCGCGACACGTCGGCGAATGGCGCGTCGCACGGCAAGTCCAACAACAAGCCTGCGCAACAGCAGGGCAAACAGAACAAGCCGGCGCAGGGCAAGCCCGTGCAGGGCCTGTCACTTGAAGGCGGACATCCGCAGGCGCATCAACAGACGCGTCCGCAGAACCGTCAGCAGTCGCGTCCACTTGCACCGATACAACCGATCAATCACGCTCAACAGCAGCCTATGCGGCAGCAGACGCCTCAGACTGGCGAAATCGGAGGGATCAAGTTCCTCCAGCGCAAGCCTGAACGGCAGAACGCTGCCGATCGCCGCGGGCCGCGGTGAATAAAACGGGGAGACAGGACTGATGGCCAAGGAAGAAATGCTCGAATTCGATGGCACGGTGACGGAAGTGCTTCCTGACGGAAACTTCCGCGTGCTGCTCGACAACCAGCACAACGTGCTGGCCTATACCGCCGGCAAGATGCGCAAGTTCCGCATCCGCACCGGCGTCGGCGATCGCGTGATCGTCGAAATGTCGCCGTACGACCTCGGGCGCGGCCGCATCAGCTTCCGCCACAAGGGCGATGCACCGCCGCCAAACAGCGCACAGCGCAAGCCGAACTTCCGCGGCGGCAGCCGCCGCTGACCGGCGGGCCGCTTGGCGCGGCCTCCGTGGTTTGAAGAAGAGACTCCGGCGCGATGATGCGCCGGGGCGTCGTTCCACCAGCATCATCGGCGTCATGCAACGCGATCTCGACGGCATCCTCGTTGTCTCGATCGAACAGGCGGTCGCGGCCCCCTATCTCTCCGGCCGCCTCGCGGACGCCGGCGCGCGTGTCATCAAGGTGGAACGTCCCGAAGGCGACTTTGCCCGCGGTTATGACAGTCTCGTGCACGGCGAGAGCGCCTATTTCGTCTGGCTCAACCGCGGCAAAGAGTCTGTCTGCCTCGATCTGAAGAAGCCGGACGATGTCGCGGTGCTGGCGGCAATGGTCGCCAAGGCCGACGTGTTCATCCAGAACCTCGCGCCCGGCGCGGTCGAGCGACTCGGCTTCGGCGCCGAAGACCTCCGCAAGAAATATCCCCGCCTCATCACCTGCTCGATCTCCGGCTACGGCGACGAAGGCCCGTTCCGCGAGTTAAAAGCCTACGATCTGCTGGTCCAGGCCGAGAGCGGCCTCTCCTCGATCACCGGCAACGAACACGGCTCGGCGCGCGTCGGCGTCTCGGTGTGCGACATCGCCGCCGGAATGACTGCACTGCAAGCCGTACTGCAAGCGCTCTACGCACGGCAGCAGAGCGGTGTCGGCCGCCACATCGCCGTGTCGCTCTATCATGCGCTCGCCGACTGGATGAACGTGCCATATCTGCAATTCGCTTATGGCGGCAAGGTGCCGGCCCGCGCCGGTCTCAATCACCCGACCATCGCACCCTACGGCGCCTATGCCTGTGGCGACGGCAAAGCGGTGCTGATCTCGATCCAGAACGAGCGCGAATGGGCCGCGCTCTGCGCCGAGGTGTTGGGCGACGCCGGCATCGCCACCGATCCGCGCTTCGCCAACAACTCGCTCCGCGTCGCCCATCGCGACGAGCTCGATGCGATCATCCTCGCCGTGTTTGGCGCACAACCGCGCGAAACCGTGGTGCAGCGGCTGGAACAGGCGCGCATCGCCTATGGCCGCGTCAGCACCATGGACGACGTGGTGAAGCATCCGCAGAACCGCTATGTCGACGTCGATACGCCCACCGGCCCGGTGCGTTATCTGGCGCCGGGCGCGCTGATCGACCACACCCCGCCCACCTTCGGTCCGGTCCCGGCCCTGGGCGAACACACCGATCGGCTCCGCCGCGAATTCACGCCGCGCTGACCCCGCCAGGGGTTTCCCGCGCACGCGCGCGGGTGTAAGAGGCGGCCACCTTTTCCGCCCGACGACGCCGCAACGCGCGGTTGCGGCAAGCCTGGCGGCCTCCAAGATCGCCCCCAAGACTGATCATGACTGCCAAAATCATCAATGGTGTTGCCGTTTCCGCCGCCCTGCGGACCGAGATCAAGCAGCGCGTGGACGTGCTGAAACAACGCGGAGTGACGCCCGGCATCGCTGTCATCATGGTCGACGCCAATACCGCCTCCGCCGTCTATGTGCGCAACAAGATTCGCGCCTGCGCCGAAGTCGGCATCCAGTCGTTCCGCTACGATTTTCCCGCCGACGCGTCACCCCAGTCGGTGCTCGATCTCATCGCTGAACTCAACGCCCGCGCCGACACCCACGGCATCCTGGTGCAACTGCCGCTGCCGCCACAGTTCTCCATCTCCGAGGTGCTGCAGACCATTTCCGCGGACAAGGATGTCGACGGCTTCCATCTCTACAATGTCGGCGGCCTTGTGGTCGGCGACACCGTGTTTCCGCCGTGCACGCCCTATGGCGTCGTCAAGCTGCTGGAGCACGAAGGCATCGAGATCGAAGGCAAGAACGTCGTCGTGGTCGGCGCCAGCAATATCGTCGGCAAGCCGATGGCGCTGATGCTGATGCAGCGCGACGCCACCGTCTGCATCTGCCACGCCAAGACGCGCGACCTCGCGCAGTTCACCATCCTCGCCGACATTCTCGTGGTCGCCGCCGGCCACCCGAACCTGATCCTGCCGCAGATGGTAAAGACCGGCGCGGTGGTGATCGATGTGGGCATCAATCGCCTGCCGAACGGCAAGCTGGTCGGCGATGCCGACTTCGAAGGCCTGTTGCCGAAAGTCTCCTACATCACCCCGGTGCCGGGCGGCGTCGGACCGATGACGGTGACCATGCTGCTCGCCAATACCGTGGCATCGGCGGAACGCGCCGCCGGAATTGCGCCGAAGCATTGATGCAATTTCCGCCTCATCCTGAGGAGCCGCGCAAAGCGCGGCGTCTCGAAGGACGAGGCGGCCCCGCTCTCCGCCTCATGGTTCGAGACGCGATGCTACGCATCGCTCCTCACCATGAGGTTCATGCTAAATCGTCAGCGTGCCGACGCTGGCGCCGCCGCAGACATACAGCGTCTGCCCGGTGACGAAGCCGTTATCCTGATCGCAGAAGAACAGCACCGCACGCGCGACATCGTCGCTGCGGCCGAGCCGCTTGACCGGGATCTGCGCGGCCAACGCCTTCTCGCGCTCGCTTTCCGCCGGGATGACGCTGCGGAACATCTCGGTGTCGGCGATCGGTCCCGGCGCCACGACGTTGACGGTGATGCCGTCGGCGGCAGTCTCCAGCGCCCAGGTGCGCGCCATGCCGATCATGCCCGCCTTGGTCGCGGAATAAACCGTACGGGTCTGCAAACCGAGCGCGCCGCGCGACGACAGCAGCACGACGCGGCCGAAATGGCGCTGACGCATGCCCGGCAGTACCGCCTGCATGATGGTGATCGGCGCGCCGAGATGCAGTTGCGTCACCGCCGCGAGGTCTTCCTGTTTCACATCGGGCAGCAAGGCGGGCCGGATCAAGCCGGCGTTATGGATAAAGTGCGTCACCGGATGCTGCGCGGCGATCTCGCGCGCCGCCTGTTCGGTCGCGGCGTTGTCGAACAGATCGACTTCCACCGCATGCAGTCGCGCATCGCTGATCGGCGGCTTGCGCCGCGCCAGCGAGATCACCTCGTAGCCGCGCTCCAGCATCTGCCGGCACAGTTCCGCGCCGATACCGGTCGAGCCGCCGGTGACGATCGCCACATGCTGCGTCATTTGCCCCCCGACACCAGCGCAAGCACGCGCAGCGGGCTGCCCGATCCCTGCTTGATCTTCAGCGGCGCGGCGACGATCACCGCGCCCTTCGGCGGCAAGAGATCGAGATTGGTCAGGCATTGCAGGCCGAACCGGCCCTTGCCGTGCATGTAGAAATGCGCCGGGAACGGCGGATTGAAATGA
>JBQCFU010000488.1:0-5064 GCA_051958775.1 Pseudolabrys sp. | reverse complement strand
CACAGGGGCCGGAGGAAAAATGCGGGTTTGCCGGCCGCAAGCCGGGCGTCGTCGCAGTCAAGGCCTATACTTCCAGATAGATAGCCTACCGTTGGGGGGAGGTGTCCCACGGGCGGAGATAGTGGAAGGTGGCCTGACCGTCAACTCACATTTCGTTTGAGACGGTCTGACTGATCAGAATTTCATACCGATGCCGACACGGCCGGTCTGCAGATTCATCTTGATGCCGTTGACGGGCATGAACTGCACGAACTCATATTCGGCGCGCAGGAATACGTTCGGCAGGATCATCGCATCAACGCCGGCGCCGGCAACGACGCCATAAGCAAGGGTGCTGCGGTTATCGGTCTGCGTTTGCTGACTGAACCCGATATTCGGCAGTCCACCAGCCCCCACATACAATGCCGACGAGCCGACTGTTGCCTGCCGGGCCACGTCTACGCGACCGACAGCGCCGCCAAGTACGACATACGGAAGAAACTGACCGAACGAGTACGCCAGACGCGCTCGAACTGTGCCGTAATCTTTCAGCGAGATCGCGCTCGATGTGTTCAGATAAACATTATAGTTGTAGCTCGTGCTGGTTAGAAAACTGCGCGCGAGCGTATCTGAATAACCTGACGTCAACGCCGATGATAAACGATTGTACGTCGCATCGACACCAACATACAGCCGCGGCTCGACTTCATAATTGTAGCCGATAAAGGCGCCATAGCCGTTACCAGTGGTCGTCGACTTACCTGCCGCCGTCCACTCCGACACGTGGCCTTCGTTTTCGATGGTGGTGTTGCGCAAGATGTAAGAGATCAGATCGCTGGTGCCACTGCCAAAATCGGCACTCTGGCTTGATCTGCTTATTGTGACGCCGAAATTCACACCACTCCAATCCTGATAACCCGACGACGAGAGCGGCGCGACGGTGCCGCGCAGGAAATCCTCGCCGAGATCGGCGGCGTGCGCCGTTCCGCCGGCAGCGACAATCACTGTCACCGCAACGATGCAAAGTGAATGATGAGAGCGGCGCGTCATGACGACGTTATCGGAGCGGCAGGTCATCGAAGCTCCATCGCAGGCCGACGCGCACTTCATGCGCCGCCACGTTACGGACCGTCAGCACGTCTTGCGGGCCTTTGACGTCACCGATGTTGAGATAGCGATAGCCGAGATCGATCTGCAGATTGGGCGCGACCGCCCAGCCGACACCGGCCATGCCGGCATAGGCGAAATTGGTTTGCGAACGGGATCCGCCACCGCCGACACCCGCGAAGGCCAGATCGCTCAGACTCGCGAACGCCACACCGGCGCCGGCGCCGATATAGGGCGTGAAACCGTACCAGGTGCCGAGATCGATATAGCCGTTGAACAGCGCCGTGGTGGACTGGATTTTCCCGGTGACATCATTGGCGGTGAACTGCGTGCCGCGATAGTTCACCGGCGCGGCGTAATCGAGCGTCACGTCGGTGCGCAGCCATTTCGTCTTGATGCCGAAGCCGAGCCCGGCGGTGATGCCGCTGCCGAGTGATGTGTTGATCGGGTTGGTCAGACCGGCTGGAGAGGCGCTTCCGGTTGTCGTCCCCCAATGCGCGCCGACATCGCCGCGCAGATACCAGCCCGACAGAACCGATTCAGTGACGACAGGCGCCGGAGCCGGTGGCGGCAATTCGCCGGGCATATCCGCGGCCAGCGCGCCGGACGTCAGTGATGCTCCGGACAGCACCAAAGTGGCTACGACGACAGACTTCCCCACCCGACTCATACTCACACTCCTCTGGACCGGCACAAACCGCCCGGCCGCGGTCGTCAGTGCCCTCGCGCAACCGCGAGGTCAGTAAGCTTTGCTTAACCAGCCGTGTTCACCACGTCCGTTAAGCGTTGCCGGCCATCAATGGCGCGGCGCGTAACCGCCATAGCTCGGCTGCGCGTAAGTCGGCTGTGCGTAGCCCTGCTGGGAATAGTTCGGCTGCGGTGCATAGACGGGCGCAGGCTGCGCATAGGTCGGCGCAGGCTGCTGATAGGTCTGTGCCGGCTGCATGTAGCTGGGCGGCGCGGCCGCGTAGACCGACATCGGAGACGGCTGCGGCGAATAAACGGCCGACGAGTAGCTGCGAGATGTGAACGCGTCGAAGTTCATCCGCAGGCCGAGCCGGATATCGTGCGATGTGAGCTTGTTGAACTCCATCGGGTTGTAGAAATTGTTCACGCCGTTGTAGTCGACGATATCGCCGCTCGCGGCATTGCCCATATTGAGATAGCGGTACGACAGTTCGACCGCGAAGTTCTTCGACACCTTGTATGAGACGCCGGCGTGCAACGCCCAGGCGAAATTCCATTTCGACGCATCAGGGGCATAGGCGACGCCACCTGTGACGGTGTTCACGTACATGAAGCTGTGGATCGTGTTGCGTGAAAACCCGATGCCGGCGCCGACAAACGGCGTGAAATTGTTCCAGGTGCCCAGATCGACATACACGTTGGCGAGAGCCAGCCACTCGGACTTGCTGCCGTGATATTCGTCGGTGCCGCGCGGGCCGCCATTGGTCGGCGTGTAGATATCAAGGCCGTGAAAATTCGAGCGGCCGCGATATTCACCAGTGACATCGAAGCGCAGCCAGTCGTTGAAATAGTAACCGACACCGAGCCCCATGATGGGCGCCGCATCAAAACCCATTCCGACGGCCTGGACCGAACTCGCGTTCACATAGCCGGCATTGTTGAGATTGCCGACCTGCTGATTGCTCATGCCGATGTCGCCGCGCAGATACCAGCTTGAGAATTCCTCGACGACCGGCGGCACGTAGCATGGAACTGCTCCGGCCGGCGCGCGGCCTGACGCGATAAGCGCTGCATCGACACAGGGCGGGGGCGGCGGCGAATAATCGGCCGCGTTGGCGGTTGTCGCACCGATGGCGCACACCAGCGCCACCATCGCAGACCGCAAGCTCACATTACTCATCGCACTGCCCTCATTTCGGTCGCGCAAACGCGCGATGCGAATTGGGCCGACGATGCCAGCGAAATGTTAAGCGCGACTTAACCGTGTTTTTTAACGACGATTTTTAATCATGATGGAACTCGTCTCATGAAAAACGGCGCGCCGATCAGGGCGCGCCGTTAGCAAATCGTTTACTGAAAGCGCGCCGCGACGGCGCGTCTTGTCAGTGGAATAGGCGTCAGTCCTTCGGCTTGTGATCGTCCTCGATATTGCCGATGTGCTTCTGCGCGTAGAGCTCGAGGCCGATCTTCGACACGAGGTCGAGCTGCGTTTCGAGGAAGTCGATGTGGTGCTCTTCGTCCGCCATCAGATCTTCGAACAGATCGCGCGAGGGGTAATCCTTCACGGTGGCGCAATAGGTCGCCGCTTCCTGATACAGCGCCCGCGCACCGACTTCGGCGGCGAGATCGCACTCGAGGATTTCCTTCACGTTCTGGCCGATCCGCAGCGGATCAAGCACCTGCATGTTGGGGAAGCCGTCGAGGAACAGGATCCGGTCGACGAACTTGTCGGCGTGATTCATCTCCTCGATCGATTCCTCGCGCCATTTCTTGGCGAGGTCCTTGTAGCCCCAGTCATTGAGGATACGGAAATGCAGCCAGTACTGGTTGATGGCCGTCAGCTCGCTGCGCAGCCCCTTGTTGAGATATTCGATGACCTTGGGGTCGCCCTTCATGGCAGCAGCTCCTGTAAAATACAATCAATGGTTGAGCAGCGATGCTCCAAGCTTGTTTAGCATAGTTCTAAACTAGAGCAATGGCGTCAAGTCCGGCTGGGGGTCGAAACGACCACAAAAGACGGGAAAGCCAAGTGAAGAAGAAATCGGGCGCAATCAGCCGATCTTGGCGGCGACGCTGTCATGAGCGCAGCAGGTGCAGCCGACCGGGCACCCCTGCTTCGCCGCGACCAGCGCATCGTCCATGATCTTGCGGATCGAGCGGGCGCAACGGCCGCACTGAGCGCTGCAGCCAAGGCAGCCATAAACCTGTCCCGGCGTGCGCGGCGAACGGGTCCGGCACGCGGTACGCACCGCTTCATCGCTGATAACGTTGCAGGAACAGACGATCATGGCAGGCGGCGGGAAGCCCATTCGTTGCTGACGCAACAATCCCTACGGCAAAACGCGGTCGCACGCAAAGGAAAACGCTCTTTAAAAACGTTCTAAACTATTGAGATATAAGCGTTTTTCCGGATGGCGCGGCGGCAGACCCCTCTGCCGCGAACGATTCTCATGTGGATTCAAGGCCTTAAATAAGCGGACTCAAGCCCGGTCAGGCAGCCACCTGGCCGAGCGCCTCAACCACGTCATCCACAGCCGCTTCCACCACGTCGCGGTTGTCGCCCTCGCCCATGACGCGGATCACCGGCTCGGTCCCGGACGCGCGAATGATCAGGCGGCCGGTGCGGCCGAGCTTTTCCTCGGCGCTGGCGATCGCCGATTTCACCTGCGCATTTTCCAGCGGCTTGCCGGTCTTGTACTTCACGTTCTTGAGGATCTGCGGCAGCGGCTCGAACCGGTGACAGATTTCCGAAACCGGCTTGTTGAAGCTCTTGATCACCGACAGCACCTGCAACGCCGCGACGAAACCATCGCCGGTGGTGGTGTAGTCCGACAGGATGATGTGGCCGGATGCTTCGCCGCCGACGTTGTAACCATCGCGGCGCATGCGCTCGAGCACGTAGCGGTCGCCGACCGGCGTGCGCACGAGTTCGAGCCCGAGCCCGGCCAGATGCCGCTCGAAACCGAGATTGGACATCACCGTGGCGACGACGCCCGGGCGCGACAGCCGACCATCATCCTTCCAGCTTTCGGCGATCACCGCCAGCAACTGGTCGCCGTCCACGGCATTGCCGCGCTCGTCGATGATGATGACGCGATCGGCATCGCCATCGAGCGCGATGCCGATATCAGCGCGCATCTCGCGCACCTTGTGCGAGATCGCCGTGAGATCGGTCGAGCCGCAATCCTTGTTGATGTTGAAGCCATCGGGCTCCACGCCCATGGAAATGACTTCGGCGCCGAGTTCCCACAACGCTTCCGGCGCAACGCGATAGGCGGCGCCGTTGGCGCA
>JBQCFU010000487.1:0-2798 GCA_051958775.1 Pseudolabrys sp. | reverse complement strand
CAGGACATCCAGACGCTCCATGGCATCGTTATGGCCTTGAGCGAAGGGCGCAAGGGACCCGCACGCGGCGGCGTTCTCGACAGCGAGCAGGCGCTGCAACTGCGCGCGCTGATTGCCGAGGGCACGCCCGGCGACGGCGGTCCGGTGCGCGGGCTAGCGCGGCTGCTGCGGCGTAATCCGACCGATGTCGAGCGCGTGCTGTGGCATGCGCTGGTCAACGACAAGCGCTTTGCCGGCAAGGGCTTCAAGCGGCAGACGCCGGTGGGCCAGCAGGTCTGCGACTTCGTCTCGTTCCCGCTGCGGCTCGTCGTCGACGTGGTGCCGCCGCAGGAGGACGATGCCGGCACGCAGAAACGCGCCGAGCGGACCGCCTGGCTCTCCGAGCGGAATTATCGCGTCGTCACCATCAGGGCCGAAGACGTGCAGCAGGACATCGCGGCCGCGCTCGCGGTGATCGCCGCGGCGATGCCGGCTGATCCGGCGTGATCGCAAACACGGTCACCGCGCGGTAAATGCAGTGCCGCATTTCCCGCCGAATGCCGTCACGATGCGGCAACGATTGATCCTTATCGCTCGGTTCCTCATCAGCGGAGGAGCCCGATGCGTTTGATCCCGATGATTGCGGCGACGGCACTGCTGGCCCAGGTCTCCGGCGCTGCGGCGCAGCCGGCCTTCATGCCGCGACCGATGCCGGATGCGGCACGCGGCGAGGTGCGCGTGCAGGTCAACGTCAACTTCTTCGTCGCCGGCACGGTGAACCAGAGCGCTGAATCGCTGCAGGCGCAGGAGAAGGCGCGCCGCTCGCTCTACGAACGTGCGGGCAAGGAGTGCGAGGTGCTTAAAGCGACCCTCGCCGCCGAATGCCGGCTGGTGTCGGTGAACGTCAACATCAACCGGCAGTTCGGACAGCAGGAAGGCTTCAACGCCAACGGCAGTTTCGCCTTCGCCATCACGCCGAAATAGCGCTCAGCTTTTGAGTGCCTTGATCTGCGGCCCGATTCCGGCGCGCAGGAAGCCGAGATCGCTGCCGATGGCGTGGAAGCGGAAGCCGCGCTTGGCGCAGGCGAGCGCGCGCTCGGCGTTCATGCAGTAGATGCCGGCCCATTTGTTGGCCTTGCGCGCGGCGGCGACGATCTTGTCCAGCGCCTGTTCGACCTCGGCCGAGTGCGGATCGACCTCGGCACCGTTCGACAGGGCGATCGACAGATCGGACGGTCCGACGAACAGCATGTCGATGCCGGGAACGGCGGCGATCGCCTCGGCATTGTCGAGCGCTTCGCGCGTCTCGATCATGGCCAGCGTGACGGTGAGCTTGTTCGCCTCACGCAGATAGACCTTCTGGTCCGGCATGCGGCCGAGCATGGTGGCGCGGTGCGGGCCCCAGCTCCGCTCGCCGCCCGGCGGGAATTTCGCCGCGGCGACGAAGCGTCTGGCGTCGTCGACGGTGTTGACCATCGGCATGATCACGCCTTCGGCGCCCCAGTCGAGCACGCGCGACACGCCGCCGTAGTCATTGAGCGGCACGCGCACGATCGGCGCGGCGCCGCCGTGGCGGATACCGGCGATCGCGGTGACGGTCGCGGCCTGATCCCACATGCCGTGCTGGCTATCGATGGTGACGGCATCGAAGCCTTCGCGCGCCAGCACCTCGGCGACGAGCGGCGAGGTGAGACCGCACCAGCCGGAGAAAATGGTGTCGCCCGCGGCGAGGCGGGTGGCGAGAGTGAAGCCGGGATGGGATGTCATGATACCGTCTTGGAGTTTTGGGGCAGGGGTTTCGGCTGCGATCTAAACCCGCGCGCGCCCGCTTGGGAAGGCGCGACAATTTGAAGAAAAGCCAACGAAAAAGGGCCGGCGGAAGCCGGCCCTTTAAAGTCTGTGGAGAACGGCGCGTTTTTTCGCGCGGCTCGTCGCGTCTTCAGACGCCCTTCTGGACCTGGTCGATGGCCTTGGCCATCAAATCGACCAAGGCGGTGCGGACATCCTGTTCGCTTGCCTTGCCGGCGAGGTCCTTGGCGACCTTGCGCAGCACGTCATCGTCGCCGGCTTCCTCGAAATCGGCCGCGACGACTTCCTTGGCGTAGGCATCGGCGTCGGCACCGCTCTTGCCGAGTTTCTCTGCGGCCCACAGTCCGAGCAGCTTGTTGCGCCGCGCGGTGGCCTTGAAGCGAAGCTCCTCGTCATGCGCGAATTTCCGCTCGAAGTCCTTCTCGCGCTGGTCGAATGTGCTCATGCTGAACGCCTCGGTCTTGTGGACAGGATCGGCGCACACACATATAGGGTGCGCGCGGCCTTGCATAGGGCTGCAGGGTGGTCAAGGCGACGCGGGGGCGGTGCCTCCGCACGGTGGACAACGTCCCGCCACTTTGATTGTACTGAAAATAGCGATCGGCTAGGTTGCCGATTGCGATGGGCCAGGGTTTTGCTCTGGTCGATTCGAAATTTCGGTCCCGCCGCGGATCTTGTCGCGTTCAAACGGAGCCTCGGCACACTCGATGGACTTTCTCAAACCACGGTACATTCCGATGAGCCGCCGCCGCCGCATTTACGAGGGCAAGGCGGAGGTCCTTTATGAAGGGCCGGAACCCGGAACTCTGATCCAGCACTTCAAGGACGACGCCACCGCGTTCAATGCGAAGAAGCACGAGGTGATCGAGGGCAAAGGCGTCCTCAACAATCGCATCTCGGAGTATGTGTTCTCGCATCTCAACGAGATCGGCGTTCCGACGCATTTCATCCGCCGTCTCAACATGCGCGAGCAACTGATTCGCGAGGTCGAGATCATCCCGCTCGAAGTG